>JAITQH010000090.1 GCA_031288985.1 Candidatus Methanoplasma sp.
GAAGCCGCAACCTACACCGCGGTCTTCCGCGACGCAGGAGCGGTTTCCGACGGCTACAACGTCACAATCGACGTGACTGTGGGCGGAACGGCGACGTTCACCGCCCCCGGCGCATCGTCTGCAACGACGGTCACGACCGCAACCGGACCCGTGACGGTCTATCTCGCTCCGGGCCAAACCTTTGCGGTCAGCGCGCACCCCTCCACCGGATACGAGTTCGTAAAGTGGACCAAGGGAGCGACGGATTACAGCAGCATCAGCCTGACAACCACCGTCGCGGACATCGCAGACGCGTACACCGCGGTCTTCCAGACCGAAGGGACGGCCTCCGACGGCTACAACGTGACCATAGCGGCCACGGCCGGAGGATCTGCAACATTCACCGCCCCCGGGACGACCGGCACGATAACCGTGACGGACTCGACCGGACCCATCATCGTCTACCTCGCATTCGGCCAGACGCTCACGGTCAACGCGCACCCTGCCGCCGGATACGAGTTCGTCAAGTGGACCAAGACCTTGGGAGACTTCGGTGCAGTCGGCCTGATAACCACCGCCGCGGACACCGTCGATGCGTACACCGCGAACTTCCAGGCGGAAGGCTCGGCATCCAACGGCTACAACGTGACCATAGCGGCCACGGCCGGAGGATCCGCGACGTTCGCGGCCCCCGGGACGGCGAACGTCATAACAGCGACGAACTCGACCGGCACCGTCGTCGTCTATCTCACCCCCGGCCAGACCCTTGCGGTCAACGCGCAACCCGACACGGGATTCGAGTTCGTCAGGTGGACCAAGGGCGCGGGAGACTTCGGCGCGGTCGGCCTCATAACGACGACGGCCGATGCCTCCGCAACCTACACCGCGAACTTCCAGACTGAAGGAGCGGTTTCCAACGGCTACAACGTGACCATAGCGGCCACGGCCGGAGGATCTGCAACATTCACCGCTCCCGGGACGACCGGCACGATAACCGTGACGGACTCGACCGGGCCCATCATCGTCTACCTCGCACAGGGGCAGACGCTCACGGTCAACGCCTACGCCGACTCCGGATACGAGTTCGTGAAGTGGACCAAGGAGCTTGGGGACTTCAGCGGCCTCAGCCTCATAACGACCGCCGTCAACGAGTCCGCCGCGTACACCGCGAACTTCCAGACCGAAGGGACGGCCGCCAACGGCTACAACGTGACCATAGCGGCCACGGTCGGAGGATATGCGGCGTTCACAGCCCCCGGAACGGCGAACACGATAACCGTCACGGCCGCGGCCGGGCCGGTCGTCGTCTACCTCGCATACGGTCAGACGCTCGCCGTCGATGCGACAGAGACCGTATCAGGATACGCATTCCAGAGATGGGATTCCACCGGAACCCCGTCCTTATACATCACATCCGCCATAACGACGACGGTCGACATACCCGCAACCTACACCGCGGTCTTCGCATCCGGCGACACGTACCTCGTGGTCATAGCGTCCAGCGGAAACGGAAGCGCGTCCGCGATCTACAAGGGCGTAACGTACACCGCAACGCCCGGAAGCCCCAGGTACATAACCGTGGACAGTGGAGACCTCATCACCGCAACGGCAGCGGCCGACACGGGATACCAATTCCAAAAGTGGGAATCGACCATAGGCACGGCGGCGTATGCCGTCAGCCAGCCGGTCCTCCCGCTCGATGTCCAGGACATATACACTGTATACTTCGAGTCCGCCTCCTCGCCGCCCAACGGCGGCTACCTCGTGACCATAGCGGCCGCGGCGGGCGGAACGGCCTCGTTCGTCGACCCGCTCTCGTCGCTTGCCGTGACGGTTCCCGCGGGCGGAAGCGCCCAAGTGCACCTGACCGCCGGCCAGACCCTGGCGGTCAACGCGGATCCCAACGCAGGCAATGAGTTCGTCAGGTGGGCGAAGGGGGTCGGAAGCTACGCCCGCGTCAGCCCGATCACGACCGTTGCGAATGCCTCGGACATATACACCGCGGACTTCCAGACCGAAGGAACCGTTTCCAACGGCTACAACGTGACCATAGCGGCCGCCGCAGGGGGACGCGTGGAGTTCACCGAACCCGGGTCGGCAAACGTCATAACCGTGACGCAGGCCGGAGGGCCGGTCGTAGTCTACCTGGCGCAGGGAGAGTCCCTGAGCGCCATCGCCGTCCCGAATTCGGCCCCGAACCAGTTCTGGAAGTGGCAGAACGGCTCCGCGTTCTTCGCCGACCGCAGCTCGGTGGAGGCCGGCTCGCCGGGCGCGTACACCGCGTTCTTCAACGACTCCTCCATCCCCGCGAACGGATACACCATAACCGTGACCGCCGGGATCGGGGGAAGCGCGGACGTGGCGACGCCTTACTCCGGGTCGACGGTGGCCGGCGGAACTTCCGCGGTCTACCATCTCGACGCCGGCGCGCACGCCGACGTGAACGCGATTCCGGACGCGGGCTTCGAGTTCCGCCAATGGCTGAGGAACTCGGCATCCCTCGCCCCAGTGGACTACATCGCATCCATAGCGACCGCCGCCGACGACTACGGCGCGGAGTACGAGGTCGTGTTCCAGGCAGACGGAGGACTGTCCGACGGCTACAACGTTGTGTTCGACGCAGTCGGATCCGGCCGCATAGAGGTGGACGACGGAACGAATGTCACGACGATCGACGCGTTCACCGGCCCGGCGTACATCTATCTGGCGTCCGGGGCGTCCCTGTCCGCACGTGCGGTGCCCGATGCCTCCGGAACCTTCAGAGAGTGGACGCAGGATATCGGATCCGGCGAGTCCGTCTACACGGATGCCTCAGGCGCGATCACCGTACAAACGGACGTTTCCGCGAAGTACACGGCGTACTTCGTCCTGAACCACGCCGAATCCTACACCGTGACAGGGTCCGCTGACAGCGGATCCGCCATCACTCCGAGCGGAAGCAGCTCCGTGGCGCGCGGAGGATCCATAACCTTTGAGTTCTCCGCCCTGCCCGGAAATGCGATAACGCAGGTGCTGGTGGACGGAAGCCCCATTGACTTCTCGTCGGGAAGGTACACCTTCCGCGGCGTCTCATCCAACCATTCGATCTCCGTCTTCTCCGCGGATGCCTCGGGAACGCTCCTGCTGACCGTGGACGTGGAAGGCGGGGAGGGATACCCGGAGTACCACGTGGGTTCGACTCCCTACTCCAGGTTCGGAAGGACGGCCTCGCTGTCCCCCGGTGCGGATCTGTGGGTGTCGATCGAGATCGCCGACGGATACGAGTTCGTCGGATGGACGGGGTATGTGTCGCAGATGGAGAAGGAAGTGCACATCGGAGACCTGCGCACGGACGCGACCCTGACGGCGCACCTGCGCCAGATCTCCGCCGCCGACGGCGAGGGGGCGTCTGCCGACCTGACGCTCGCGGCCGTTGCGGTGCTGGTGGCCGCGATCTTCGCCATCCTGATCTTCAAATTCGGCTGGAGATCGAAGAAGTGAGCGCAGGGCCGCGCACATTCTCAGACAGATCCAAACCATTTCCCAAAACCATTTCCAAAACCATTTCCAAAACATTTCGGATGCCTTTTCAAGCCGCCGGCACTCCAACGGTTCGCGGGGCTCCCGAAATGACGGAAAAGACCGCAGATCAAAACGGCTCCCCCTGCCGTCTGCATCGGGCGCCATCCGGCGCGGATACAGCCCCGTTCTAATAAACCTTATATAAGGGCTATCCTTAATCGGGTTAAATCGGTGAACGATATGGGAAGAATAAGACCCACCTACATAAAGAGGGTTGCCATCGAACTCGTCAACAAGTATCCTCAGGCCTTCAGCAAGGACTTCGAGGGCAACAAGACGATGGTAAACTCCCTCACAGACGTATCCTCAGTCAAGATGAGGAACAGGATCGCAGGGTACATCACCCGCTACCTTTCCCGCCCGGAAGTCTGAAACATCTTAATTGAAACCAATATTTTCCGCACATTGATGCCCGTGTGGGGTAGCCTGGATATCCTGTGAGATTGCGGATCTCTTGACCTGGATTCGAATTCCAGCACGGGCGCCATCACTGTTCGTCTGCATCGGGCCGGATCCTTTCCGCCACTTCCACGTCCCCGGGGGGAAGTATCCGCGATATCTCCTCCTCCGGAACATTGAACTCCTTCGCGATGTCGCCCGCCATCCTTCCGCTCTTGCTGCGGCCCGGGCGTATCTTCATGTAATTGGGGCGGTCTTTGAAAAGCTCGGCAGGCCCGCACATGACCTTGCGGGATCCTTGGTACTCTATCTCCCCGATCCCCAGCTCCATCGGGATGTGATGCTCGTAGTTCCTCTTGCCGCGGACTATGAACGCCCCCCTGGGGATGAACTCTCCTGCGTTCGGGGTCTTGCTCACTTGGTCAGGATAGGCCCAGAACGCAGAACCTTCCACCATGGCTGCCACCCATGCCTTCGACTGAGTGAGCGCGAACATGCAGGCCTCCCTGAGATCCTGCTCGGAGGCCCCTGCGCCGTCTTTGAGGACGACCGACGGAGCCCCATGCACGTCGGCATGCGCGTAGACGTCCTTCTCTTTCAGATGCTTCTTCACCACGTTGTCGTTGCTGCGGGCATCCCTGCCCGCTATGACCAGTTTTCCGGACGAGGTGAAGAACCATTTGTATCTCTCGAACCAAAACTGTTTCGTGGGCTGCACCCGGGACTGCGCCAGGACCTTCGCCTTCTCCAGGCCTTTCTCCCTCTTCTCAAGCTCTGCGACGCTGTCTCTGATGGCGTCCTCGGCGCGTTTTGCCTTTTCGAAGATCTCCTTCCCGCGCCGGTAAATATCGGAAGCGTTGGCGTCCAGACCCTTTGTGTAGTCCAGCGTGACGCTGACGCCGGCAAACTTTCCCGTAACGCGGGACTTGGAGGGATCTATGTCCGTGACGAACGGTATCTTCATGGCCCCTTCCCGGAGTTTGTCCCACGTCAGCTTCGAGGACTGCTCGCCAAGCACTTTCAGCAGGTTCGACGCAGCCTGATAGTCGGCATACACCGCATCCGCGCGGAGTTTCAGATCTTCCGCCTCCGCCTTGTAGTCATCTACGGTCTCTCTCTGTTTCTCGACCCTCTTCCTGAGTTTCTCAGCCTCAGGATCTACGTATGCGGCCTCCTCTTCCTCCCCCGCCTCCCTGATCAAAGCGTCGATGGCCTCGGACATGGTGGAATATTTCCTTCTTTCGAGATCGGAGTGGATCTCCAGATCAACCGGGGCTATGTCCTCTATCTTTCCGTCTTTGACGAAGACGGTGGGGTCGTTGCTGCCGGCCGCCTGCTCCGCTATGTCTCGCAGCGCGGCATACAGCGAATCCACGACATCCTGTCCGGCGTCTTTGGCCGGGGCGGTCTTGTCGGCTCCGGATCTTTTGCAGACCTCTTCCGCATACTGTCCTCCGAGGTTCACGACGGTGGCAAGGGTCCTCACGGCGTCGGACTCCGACGACAGGAACGCATCCCTGAACTCTTCCGCGGAAGAGGTGATGGGATCGAAGCGCGTCTTGGGTGTGGAATAATCTTCGCCGGGACGGGTGACGCGATCCCTCCAGGTCCGGTGTATCAGACAGTTCACGATCTTCCCTTCGGACACCAGAAGGACGTTGCCGCCTCCGAACATCTCGAAAACAAGGGTGTATTCCGCATCGGACTTGAACAGCTCCGTCACTACGACGCGGTCGAATCCGACCTGGACGGTCTTTCCCACTCTCGCATTGTCTATGTATTTGCGCAGGAAGGACGCAAAAGACGTTGGGGCATCGGGAGTGTTCGGCTTGGACGGAGCAATGTACAGCCATTTCTTATCCTTGAAAAAAAGCTCTTTCTTCCCTCCGCCGACGGCATTGATGCGGAACAGGACGTTTCCGGCGCCCCAGTGGAATATCTTGTCCACATGGGAGCCTTCGAGCGCAGACATCTCGGACACTATCGAGCGCACGTCGAAGGAGCTCATTTCTTTCTTCATGCATGGGGTTAAGTATGACGGAAAAATAAAGGTTCTTAAGGCGGACTGCGGAAAGGTTTATCAATCATGTTTTGTTTGTCCGAATAAGCAGGCCGCTGTGGCTAAGGGGTATAGCGACGCCTTGGTAAGGCGTAGGTCGTGGGTTCGATTCCCATCAGCGGCTCCATTTCTCTTTCGTTCGGGGTGTTGGCGGAGGTTTGTACGCGTCACGCCGCCGAACGAATTCTTCATGCATTCTTGTGTTCGGGGTTCGCAGTGCGCCAGGCGGTCCGTTGCGGTTTCGGCGTGTTTGAAGATTCGGCCGCTGTGCGCCGACGGCCGTCTGCGCAGGCTGTTCGGACAATATTGAAACCAATTGGTTTTGAAAAAATAATTTGAAACTGATTAGTTTCATAACGGTGCATTATTATACGCGCATGATCATTGCCTCTCATGGTTCGTTTCATCGGCAGAACAAAGGAACTCAGATATCTGGAGGACGCGTATGCCGAACCGGGATTTCACACATGCGCCGTGTACGGACGCCGCCGCATAGGAAAAAGTTCGCTCATAAGAGAATTCTGCAGAGGCAAACGCGCAATTTACATACAGTTCGTGGAAAATTCGGAAGAAGTCAACATAGATCTCATAAGGTCGGCGATCACCGACCTGGAGGGCAGGGATCCGGGGGAGTTTGAGAACCTGCTCCGCGCCCTTCGCTGTCTGGCGGACCTATGCGGGGCGGACAAGACCATTCTGGTATTCGATGAGTTCCCGTTTCTCGCGGCGGGCTCAAAGTGCGCCCCATCGGCGCTTCAGCATCTGATCGACATTGAGCTGAGAGACACCGAGACATTCCTGATCGTCTGCGGCTCGTCCATTCGTTCGATGAAAGACGAGACAGAGGACCCCAAGCGGCCTTTGTACGGAAGATTTCCTGTGCGCATAAAACTGGAACCTCTGTCCCCCGGAGAATGCAGAGAGTTCCATCCGAACATGTCCGATATCGATGTCATGAAGACATACCTTGCAGTGGGAGGCATACCGTATTATCACGAGATGATGAACTGCGACACCTTCGAGGACTGCATAATCAAGAACTTCGCGGCGTTTCCGGCGCCGCTGTCGGACGAGGCCGCCGCGATCATAGATCGGGAACTGTCCCCGGCGTCTACGCACTCTTCGATCGCATCGTTCCTTGCAAAGGGAACCAACCGCATAAAGGATCTGTCGGAGAAAGTGAAGATATCGGAACAGGCTTGCGGCAGATATCTCAGGGACATGGAGGAAATAGGCCTTGTGGAGAGGATAAAACCCATGGCCGATGCGCCCAAGCGCCCGTTGTTCAGAATAAGGGACAACCTGATGCATTTCTACTATGGGGCCATAGAGAGGCGGTCATCGATCCTGAAAACAAGCGATCCCCGCGCCGTATACAAAATGCTCGAGCACGATATCGATGCATGCCTCGGCATTGCATTCGAATGCGTATGCTCCGATCACATCGTGCGCAGCATGCTTTGCAAGGAGATCGGAAAATGGTGGGGGCGTGCAGGCGGGGAGGACAGGGACGTGGACATAATCGCCGCGGTTTACGAAAGCGATCATGAGGCGGCCCTGTTCTGCGAGTGCAAGTTCCGGCGCAGACCCACAGGCGTCGGTGCATTCGCAAGGCTGAAAGACACATCCGATCACGTCAGGGGTTTGAACAGCAACCGCAGGTTCGTGATATTCTCGGCATCCGGGTTCGACGACGACCTGACGGATCTGGCCGAGCGGTCCGACGGCGCTTCAAAGATCATACTGATCGGTCTGAACGATCTGTACCGAGCCTGAACCCCCCGCGCTTCCGGCGGACTGTCAGACCATCTTGTAGATGACGAACCCCGACCAGATCTTAGGGAAGAAGAATGTGGTCTTCTTCGGCATGCGCTTCCCTGCCATGGACAGATCCCAAATGGTCTGAAGGCTCGGAGGATTGAATATGACGGCGAGGTCGTACTGTTTCTCCGACATCTTCTTCTCCACGGACGGAAGCTCCGCGTCATATGCGACCTCCGCTTTGCCTTCGTCGTATTTGTATACGCCTTTCAGGATGAGTTCCTGCGCGACATAAGTGTCCAACTTCCATATCGGCCCTTCGCCTTTGCCGTAATCGGCAAAGAAGCGTTTTCCGGATCTGAACTCAAGGGCAAAGAGGTGGTCATGCAGCGTCTCTTTCAGACCTTCTGCGGATGTTTCCTCAAGGTCAAAGGTCTTTGACAGCGCGGCCGCGGCGTTCTTCTCGGATATCTCGTCCGATTTGACCAGTCTGTGCGTGGGCCAGATCACAAGCCCCGGGTCGTTGGCCGCAACGAGGGTTGCAAGCACGAAACCCTTCTTCTTGCTGTTGGGATTCTCCAGAGAATAGTTCAGAGCGGTCTCGTACCTGTGGTGGCCGTCGGCTATGAGCATCTTCTGGCCGCTGAGCTGCGAGGTTATCTGCTCCTGCACGCCCGCGTCGCCTATCCTGTAGAATTTGTGCTCCACACCCTGCCTGTCCACATACCTGTAAAGCAGCTGGGCGGTGGAGTCGATCTTTTTGTTCAGCTGGTCTGTCAGCCCCTCGAATATGCCGAATATGGACTCCAGATGGGATTCCATGTCCCGAAGGAGATTGAGGCGGTCTTCCTTCACCTTGGAGAACGTCTCCTCATGGGGGATCACGTTGCCCTTCTCGTAGCTCTCGGTCTTCAGTATCCCCACGAGGCCGCGTCTCCTTTTTTCGACGCCGCGGTCGCTGAATGTCTGTTCGTAAAGGTAGAAAGAATCCCCGTCCTGTTTCAGGCTGCCGGATGATATCATCCTTTCCAGCTCCTTTCTGGAGCCGGAGTACCTTCCGTCCGCGTCTTGGCGCAGGGTGAGGTTCGTGACATTGTCCTGATGCGATTGGAGATCCCTGAGGTAGTCCGGCCCTATGACGTCATAAGGCGGGGAGATCCTGCCGCCGATCTGCTCGCCGGTCCTCAGCGAGGGGCGGTATCCGGAGAACGGAAGGAATGTGACCATGCCTCGCAATACGAGCGGCCGTATATCAATTGAACGAATGCCGAATCAGCAGATCCTCGGGACGGGATCCCCCGAAGGGGTCTCCAATATCCTGCGGCCGCCCACTTCCGTCTTCAGAATGACCCTTTCGGGAGCATCTGCGGCGACCCCGATGATGGAAGCGTCCTTTCCCTCGGGCGTGCGTCTGATGGCGCTCAGAACCGCATCGGCAAGCTCGGGGACGCACCCTATGATCGCCTTGCCCTCGTTCCCTATGCTTAGGGGATCGATCCCCAGAAGGTCGCAGGCGCTTGCCACGCCTTCCCTGATCGGAATGGACGGCTGATCGATAAGCATCCCCACATGCGACTTTGCGCACCACTCGTTCAGAGTGTTGGCGAGACCGCCGCGGGTCGGATCCTTCATCGCCACAATGCCTCCGGCCCTGAGGCCCTCGGCGATCATCCTGTTCAGAGGCGCGACGTCGCTCCTGATCTCGCTGTCGAATCCGTACCCTTCTCTGAAGGACAGAAGGGCGACGCCGTGGTCGCCCATGTATCCCGATGCGATGATGACGTCCCCGGCCCGAAGATTGGAGTCGGTGCACCATCTCTGCTCCACTTTTCTGTATGCGGACGCAATCTCCAAATTTCTGTCAAGCAAAGGAGACCTCTTTCCGACGGCGGAGGTCGTGACGATCATCTTGTCCAGCGCGCCGGACTCCATTACCTTGGTGTCCCCCGTGGCTATCGGCACGCCGCATTCCGCGGACGTGCGGCCGATGCTGTCGGCCACGCGGTCCACGATATCAATGTCCAGACCCTCCTCCAATATCATGGAGCAGCCTATGGCGAGGGGTTCGGCGCCCATAACGGATATGTCGTTGACGGTCCCCGACACGGAGATCCTGCCGATGTCCCCTCCGGGAAAGAACAGCGGTTTCACGGTGTGGCCGTCGATGGTGAACACGATATCGTCCACGACGGCGGAATCGTCCATGGAGTCAAGGGTGACATCGCCTTTCATCTTGGGAAAACGGTTCACGATGTGCTCGGAGAGGAACTCCTGCATCAGCTCTCCTCCCGCGCCGTGATTCATGACTACCTTGGACATCAGGCTTGGGAACGGCTCCGCAGATTAAAGGCTTATCATGGACCGCCCCGTCCGCCGTCTCTTCGGGAAAAGGATAACATTCGCGGACGCGCGGCGGGGTGCGTGCGGCCGGGAATGAAATGCGGCAAAGAGTTTGGGGAGGGGCGCCTGCCCCAATGGTTTCAAAGAACGCGCTTGGCGCGCAGGATGAACACTCCCACGGCCGCGGCGATCGCGATCCCTATGACGGCGGCGATCAGTATTATCGCGTCCGAGCCGTCATCTTCCCCGGAGGCAGACGCGAGCACAACGGACATGCTCACATCATCGGACGCGACGTATGTGAACTCCGTTGATTTCGATCCGTCGGGCCACAGGGGGAGTTGTCCTTCGTCGACTCCGGACGCACGTATCGTAATGACGTCGCTCTTATCGGCGCTGAAAGGGCCGGTATAATCTTGGAATTCCCCGCCGTTTACGCTGTACCGGAACGTGATCCCCGGATCGGAAACGAGTTCGATGGCGATCCTGTCGCCGACAGGGACGATCTCCACGTTCTGATCGCCGACGATGTTGCGTATGTTGTACACTCCGTTAGCCGGCGCAACAGTGTTTCCGTTCACTTTGACCGCAACATCGGATAACGAAAAGCCTGTCTGCGCAGTGAGGATGAACGAGAACGAACCTCCGTGTTGGACAGGCGTCGTGGAGCCGCCGTATGCGCTCAATGCGAATCCGGGCCTGGATCCGAGGGACACATTGAATACGCTCCCCTGACTGCCGCCATCGGACGGATCCGGATCGTCAGGGATCTCTGCAACCCTGATGCTGTCGGCATTGACCCTGAACGTCGCATCAGCGGTGACTTCCCAGTTGGCATCGGCGCTGTACGAGCCGCCGTTGACGGTCAGCACAGGGGTTCCGGTGAATCCCGGAAGGACCGAGGCGTGAACCTTCAGGGTGGTTCCGTAGTTGTACTCCACAGCCTTGGAGCTGCCCTGGCCGACGCCGTTGACGAACCAGTTCACTCTTTCGTCATAGGAGAAATTGACGAGGTATTTCTTGGCCTCGAACTGGCCGTACAGTGTGGAATCGGCTCCAATGACCGGGAGTGCGTTCGGGTTGACCCTTGACTGAAGGGCGCCGTCATAGAACCATCCAAGGAGCTTGAAGTCCTTCAGCTCGTTTGCCCTCTGGTAGACGATCGGAACGGTCGATGCGTTGGCGTATATGACGGCGTAGTTCTCGCCGACGGCCTCCATTTGCTTGGAGGTGATCCCGTTTCCGAGATTTTTGATTTGGAATGCGGTTTTCACAGGCGTGCCGGTGATGTTGGACGCAAGGAAGGCGGAGTCGCCGTACACGAGGACGTACGCCGCAGAGCCGAGCGTGACCTTTCCGGCGACCTGAACGTCATTGGCGAGGCCCGTCAGAAGAGCAGGCGCGGAACCGACGGTCAAAGACTTGTTTACTTTGAATACGGCGCCGCTTTCGATGCTCAACGAATCTCCTTTATTGAGGACGACATCTCCTGTGGCGACAAGAGAACCTTGCCTGAGTTCGAACCCGGTCGTATGCAAACCGCCATAATTTGTACCGCTTATCTGTATCTGCGACCCGCTTGTCAGCGTCATAGGGACAGAGAATCCGGATTTGAACACAGTGTGCGCCGCATCCTCGTAGTAACCGACGTTCACGATCCCGTTGTAGTCGGAGCCGGATACGATCGTCGAGGTCGCGGAGACGGCATTGTCCGGGACGAACAGATTTACTGTTCCGCTGCCGCCAATGGTCACGGACGGAGTCTGTCCAAGTTCAAAATATTGGTCGGCCGCATCAGAATCGCCGTCATGCGGCCCGAATGCAAGAAGCAATGCGGCGGTGAGAACCGCCGCGGTCATCAGAAACAATACTGTGCGGTTTTTACGGCGGCGGCGTCTTTCTTGCCCCCCCCCCGCGACACACTGCGTGGACACAGTTGCGCTTGGCGTTGTCACAAGGTGTGAGTGACTGAAACCTTGGTTTGCACGGCGCGCCGCATCATGCGCCTGCCGCCGGTCTGCTCTTCCGAGGCCGGAACTCCGGCTGTCCGGGCCGGCTTGCGCCGGCGCGGACATTGGAGATAATAAATAGGGGCATCTCATACGACAGACGGACTCATGAGGTAGAGGATTATCCCTTCGGCCTTCGGAGCCGAACACCCGGGTTCGAATCCCGGTGGGTCCGCTCCTCAGAACCATGAGCGTTTCTTTGCAGGAGCCGCACTCACTTGCCCTCGTAGACAATGAGCGACTCGGTCGGAATATCGCCGAACCTCTTCCTTCCTTCGAAGCCCGCCAGCTCCATCACGAAGCAGATCTTGACGACCTCTCCGCCCAGCTTCTTCACCATGTCTATGACCGCTTCGGTGGTGCCGCCGGTCGCCACAAGATCGTCCACTATCACGATCTTCTGCCCTTTCTTAACGCTGTCCTTATGCATCTCCAGCGTGGCGGTCCCGTATTCCAGATCATAGGTCTCGAACACCGTTTCCCGCGGAAGCTTTCCCTTCTTGCGCACGAGCACGAGTCCTTTTCCCAGGGCGTATGCGACAGGCGCTCCGAACACGAACCCTCTGGACTCCGATCCGAGTATGAGGTCGAACTCGACGCCCTTCAGCGATTCAACGAGGCCGTCGACGGCGATCTTGAATCCCTCGGGATCTTGTATGACCGTCGTTATGTCTCTGAACAGCACGCCTTTCTGCGGGAAATCCGGTATGGATGTGACATATTCCTCAAGTTTCTTTGCCATTGCCCCTCAATATCATTCAGTGTATTTATGGAATCACTCTGTCAGCATATCTCGGGCTTTGGCGTACTTCTCGATCCGGCGCCGCCTCTTCTCTTCCGGCAGGCAGTCCAGCCTGTCGGGCCTTGAATTGTCGGCGATGTCCGACAGCTTGACCCTGACCGCCGTCGGGCTGCTCCGGATCTTGGATATGTAATCGAAGTACGGCGTCTCCGGGTCATGGGTGAGCAGGCGCAGAGCATCGGTGACGGACGGAGGAAATCCCGCCGCAATGACATCCTCCATCGTCGCATCGGTGTCCTCGATGACGTCATGCAGCATCGCAACGGCCGCTTCCGTCTCGGTCTCCATGCTCTCGGCCACCGAGAACGGATGGAAGATGTAAGGCACTCCCGATTTGTCAAACTGTCCGTGGTGGGCGTCGTACGCCAGACGAACGGCCTTCCTTGTCATCTCCGTGTATATCATGGATGAGAAATCCGATCTCGATACTTATTTCTTGACTCCGCGCACTGCCGGCAGGCCGGCGGAATGCCCCCGATCGCAGGGCGCCATAACTTTTAGGCATTCCGAAATTATTATTATCTATTCGGCCCATTCCCATCTATGGCAAAAGTTGTTCTGAAGGTGGAAGGCATGGCCTGCGAGGTCTGTGCAGGCAGTGTGGCCGACGCTCTCTCCAAGGTGTCGGGCGTGGCGGACGTGAGCGTGGATCTTAAAAAGGGAGCCGTCTCGGTCACACACGACGGGAGCGTGAAGGACGAGGATCTTGTCAGGACCGTCGTCGAAGCAGGGTTCAAAGCGAAGGTCAAACGCGGTCTGTTCGGATGAGCGCCGAACCCGAAAGGCTGAACCTGAAGACGGACGGCATGTCCTGCGCCGCGTGTTCCGCCAGGATCGAGAAGGCGCTGTCCAAGGTTCCCGGCGTGTCCGAGGCGAACGCCAACTTCTCAAACAGCATAGTGTCCGTGCTCTACGACCCGTCCGCAACGGGCAGGGAGCAGATAGCCGCCGCGATCAAAGGCGCGGGCTATGAGGTGATCGAGGACGACCCGGACGCCATAGCCGAAAGGGAAAGGGCATCCGCCCGGTCGCTGGCCCGGTCGCTGGCGGTCTCCGTGATATTCTCCGTTCCCTTGGCCATCTTCGCCATGGGGCCGATGATCGGCCTGAACGTCCCGTTCCGCGAGGACTCCGCCGTCTACGCCGCGATTCAGTTGATCTTGTGCATCCCTGTGCTCTTGGCCGGGAGGAGGTTCTACGTACGGGGGTACCCCGCTCTGATCGCAAGAAGCCCGACCATGGACACTCTCATCGCTTTGGGCACCACGGCCGCTGTGGCCTACAGCCTTTACAGCACGTTCTTGGTGTTCGGCGGCGATCATCATGCCATCCACTCCCTCTACTACGACTCCGCCGCCATAATACTGACGCTGGTGTCGGCGGGAAAGCTGCTGGAGTCGCGTTCGAAGGTCAGGACCAACGACGCAGTCCGCTCCCTTGTCAGCCTGGCCCCCAAAACGGCGTGCGTCGTCAGGGACGGCCGGGAGGCTGTCATCCCCGCCGACGAACTTGCCGTCGGGGACATTGCGATCGTCAGGCCGGGGGAGAGCATCCCCGCCGACGGGCGCGTCATCGACGGTTCGTCGTCAGTGGACGAGAGCATGCTGACGGGGGAGAGCATGCCCGTCAGGCGGATAGCAGGGGATGAGGTCTTCGGCGGAACGGCCAATATGAACGGACTCCTGAAGATCTCGGTCGAAAAGGTCGGCGGCGACACGGTGCTGTTCCAAATCGTCCGCATGGTGATGGATGCGCAGGGCACAAAGGCTCCCGTGGCGCGTGCGGCCGACAGGACCGCGGCGGTGTTCGTGCCGGCCGTGATGCTCATCGCATTTGCGGCGGGCATTCTTTGGTACGTCTTCGACGGGGACGTACAGTTCTCGATAGTCGCAATGATCTCCGTTCTGGTGATATCCTGCCCCTGCGCGCTCGGTCTCGCGACGCCTCTGGCCGTCACCGTGGGAACAGGAAAGGCCGCCGAATACGGAATACTGTTCAAGAGCGCCGCCGCGCTGGAGCGTGCGGGCCGCATAACCACCGTTGTGTTGGACAAGACCGGCACGATCACCGAAGGCAGACCCGGGGTCACCGGCGCATCCGCCGAGATCACGGACGCCGTCCTGTCATTGGCCGCGTCCGCCGAATACGGCTCGGAGCATCCTTTGGCAAAGGCGGTGCTTTCTTATGCCGAAGAACGGGGGATCACTTTGAAAGAAGTCTCCGAATTCACCTCCGAGGCGGGCGGCGGCGTCCGCTGCATCATAGGATCGGACGATGTGATGGTGGGAAGCAGGCGGTTCCTGGAATCGTCGGGGATCGCGATCCCTCCCGCCGAGGACGACGGGAGGACGCAGATATTCGTTGCCGTCACGGGAGAATATGCAGGAATGTTCTCGATCTCCGATCCGGTGCGTCCGTCGGCCGCGTCCGCCGTAGCATCCTTGGAGCGGATGCGGATAAAGACCATGATGGTCACAGGCGACTCCGAAGGAACGGCTCGGGCGATAGCCGCGGAAGTAGGAATAGACGAGGTCCGCGCCCACTCCCTTCCCCGCGACAAGCTGAACATCCTGATATCTCTTCAGACCGACGGAGAGAACGTCCTTATGGCGGGCGACGGCATCAACGATTCCCCCGCCCTGATGCAGGCGGATCTGGGGATCGCCGTCGGTTCGGGCACAGACATCGCCATCGGATCCGCCGATGCGGTCCTGATGAACGACGATGTGAGATCCATACCTGCGGCGGTGGAGATAGGGCGCGCATCTTTGCGGAACATAAGACAGAACCTGTTCCTTGCGTTCGTATACAACATTGTCTGCATACCGATCGCGGCGGGCCTGCCGCATCTTGCAGGGATAGACGTTCCGGAGATGCCGGTTATCGCCGCGGCCGCGATGTCTCTTTCATCGGTGTCCGTGGTGTCCAACGCACTCAGACTCAGATCGTTCAGGCCGAAAAGCATCGAAAGTCGATCAAAAGCACTCCCGAAGGGATAAAAACCCGGCACGGCCGGGATTATTGCGGTCATCCGTAGCGTCTTGCAAACGACAGCACCGAAACCTTCACACAGGGCAGAAAGTGTCAATCGACCGGTCTTTCATTCCCGCGTCCATTCCGTTTTTTGCTTCGTTCTCGCCGCAGGGTCTTGGCATATTACGTTTCCCGATTGTCACTTGCCTCCGAATAATGATATGTTTGATACTATTTATACATTTTTATTTTGAATAAATTATGATATTCGTATAAACAATACGTAAATCGTAGAAATCCGACTGTGCACGACAGGCAGAGGCCGAAAACGGCTGCAATGGTCAGATATCGTTGTACAATTTCGACTTTGCCCAAAGGAGCACATCGTCATACTCCTCCCTGCCGAACGCCAGCTTGTCGGGGAGATCCGAGAAGAATCTCGACTCCATCTCGCAGCTTTCCGTCGTTGTTCCGAGCACCTTGCCCACGCATACGATGCACTTATCGAGATCCATCATGTCAAGGATCTCTATCGAGTGCCCGGACTCTTCTTCGTATTCTCTCTTGGCGGCCTGCTCCGGGCTCTCGCCCGGTTCGATCTTGCCGCCCGGCATCTCCCATCCGTCCCGTTTGGTGTTGTAGACCATCAGGAACATCTAGCCTCTGAAGGCGATCGTATATATCGTTCTGTCAGCGTTCAAATACAATCATCTCGTGCGCATTTTCATAGGGTTCGAGGTTTTTCGTCTCCGCGATCGCAAATCCTCTCCCCCTGAGTCTTTCCTCCGTCATTCTGAATACCTCCCTCGGTTCCGCGGTCGTGTCCTCGGAACGCGCCTTCACGGCCATCATCCCTTTGTCAACGCCGAAGGCGTCGGCATTGTCCGAGACGATGCCGGCATGTCTTTTCTGCGCCACGTCGGAGTAGATGACGTCCACTCCCCCGATCGCAAATCCGTACTCGGACGGATTGAGCGCATCCCCCAATATAGGTATCATATTGGGCCGCAGGGCGCACGTGCCGACAAGATCCCTGAACATTCTGGGGGCGAACTCCACACAATAGACCCTGCCATCGGAAACGATGTCGGAAACATGTGAAGCGGTCGTCCCGCTTGACGCTCCCAAGTAGAGCACGCGGCTGTCCTTCTTGATCGGAAACGCCCTGCCGCCGTTCTTCAGATAGGCGGCAAGCTTGCTTCGATTCGGGTTCCACTCCCGGAATTCGAGGCCATCCGTTCTGACCAGACGTTCGCCGTACACTCTTGAGCCCGGACTCAGAGACAGCGTATACAGATGGCCGTTTTCTGTGAACACTGTACCGTCCGTGCCATCCAAGGGATTCATCCGGAGGTAATCGGCCGAGTCTTTAAAATACCCTGCGTTCGGCAATTTCCGAACGCGGCGGCTCGGCGGATGCCGCCCCTTGGTCGGAACTGTCGGACAGAATGCCGTGCGGGTCGTTGCAAAAGAGCAATATACCCTGTGGTCGCTGGCATCTAGCATGATGAAAACCCTCGGCGACATCGCCGACGCCGTAAAGCGGGCGATCGATCTCATGCCGTGCTCCTCGAAAGGCGTATGCATAGGGATGGGTGCGGACGGGACGTCCACCTCGCAGATAGACAAGGTCGCCGAGAACACGGTCTTGGACTACATTCAAAGGAACGGCATCCCTCTGAACGTCCTGAGCGAGGAGATAGGGTTCGTCGACAACGGCGCGGAGGACACGCTTGTTCTGGATCCCGTGGACGGGACCTCCAACGCCGTGGCGGGGGTGCCGCTGTTCACGATATCGATGGCCATCGGGTAGAAATCGCTCGCCGACATCCACACCGCATACCTCCGAAATCTTGTGACCGATGACGTAATAACGGCCGAAAAAGGCAAAGGCGCGTTCAAGAACGGATGCAGGATACATGTGAAAGAGAAGCCCAACCTCGGAGACCTCTTTGTGATGATCTATCTGGGGAACGGCGCCCACCCCGCGGCGTTCGGCCTCGCAAAGAGAGTGAGGTCGTCGCGCTCGTACGGCTGCGCGTCCATCGAGATGGAGCTCGTGGCCGAAGGCCAGGCGGACGCGTTCGTGATGTATTCCGAGAAGTACACCCGGTCGATCCGCGTGGTGGACATAGCCGCGAGCATACTGATACTCAGGGAGGCCGGGGGAGAGGCGTACGACATGGACGGCAACGTTCTGGACATGAGCTTTGACCTGGAATGCCGCGCCAACTTCGTTGCGTTCGGCGACAAAAGAGTGTACGACTTCATAATGAAGAAAGGCAACTGCATGTCCGACCGTCCGACATTCGGGATCAACGTGAACCTCGGCCTGTCCGACGCGCTGGGATACGCCAAAAGAGTAATGAAGGCGCTGGAAGGCAGCAGCTATGTGCTGGATGACGCCGCCGCGGCCGCCCTGGGGATGAAGGGAGTGCCGGTGGAGGACATGGATGTGGACGTCATGGTCGCCATAGGCGGCGACGGGACCATCCTGCGGACGCTGATGAAGAACAAGGCTCCGCTCATAGGGGTCAACGCCGGAGGCGTGGGATTCCTGGCCGAGATCGATGTCGGAGGCATAGAGGAGGGCATGAAGAGGATCCTCGCCGGAGACTATGTCGTCGAGGACGTCTTCAAGATAAGCTCCAGGTACAAGTGCGGGTATCTCGCGGAGGCGGTGAACGAGGCGGTCGTCTACACCGACGCCGTCGCCAAGATCAGGCATTACAAGGTGTATGTCAACGACCGCCTCATAACCGAGGTGCGTGCGGACGGCATAATAATATCCACCCCCGCAGGCTCCACCGGCTACGCCATGAGCCTGGGCGCGCCTATCGTTGACCCATGCGTGAACGCTTTGGTCATCGTGCCCGTCGCCGCATACAAGTTCTCGTCAAGGCCGTTCGTCGTCCCGGCGGACGCCAAGGTCACCGTGGAAGCGGTGATGGACAAAGGATGCCTTCTGGTGGTGGACGGGCAGGAGGAATACGCCATAGAAGGGGGAACGAAGATAGACTTCTCCAAATCCCGCGATACGGCGAAGTTCATACGGTTCGAGAAGAACTTCTATTCCAAGGTCCGGGCGAAACTGGTGAACGCGATATGAACAGGGTATGCGGGGTCAGTGTGGACTTCATAGACGGGTTCAACGAGTCCGCCAGGTCGACCTACCCCGACGAATTCATATGCTTCCACCGCGAGTGCGACGGGATCATAAGCGAAATGATACTGGTCCCCGGATCCGTCTACGGAGACAGCCACAGTTTCATCAGCGACTGGATGACTCCCACCGATTTTCATAAATCCGGATCGGCGCACTCCCACCCGGGATATTCCAACGAGCCTTCCGACGCAGACCTGGACTTCTTCAGCCACTTCGGCGGGGTGCACTTCATAACTTGCCAGCCTTATGACAGAAAAAGCTGGAATGCGTACGACTCCTCCGGCCGCCGCCTGGACTTGGAACTCGTCTTTTGATCACATGGCATCGCGGACGATGCTCTTTGCGAACTCCATCATGCTGACCGCGTACGCCTTGTCGCGCGACTCCGCGGATATATCGATGCATTCGCGGTCGTTCTTTCCCCACGCCACCGAGAACCACCCGCCGCCCATGTCCACCCTCCACCCGTCGATGCTGCTGACGTCCGCGCCTTCGATGGCGGAAAGCCTGTCGACGAGCTTCCTGGAGAACATCTCGCGGTTTCCCGCGTGATGCATGCGGTCGCTGAGCACGGCGTAGCGGGGGAACGACGCCAAAAGATTCCTGATGCTGTTTTCGGCGGACATCCTCGTCAGGATGGCGGCCTCGTTCATGGCGTCGGGGCACATGGACGCCCTTGGGAGTATCAGCGTGCCGTCCCTCAGCACCCCGAGATCCGCCCCGCTCTCGAGCAGCGTCTCCGTGACCGAGGCCAAAGTGTCCTTGGATCTGATCGTCCTGCGTTTTTCTCCTCCGAACATCGGACGCGTGCTCACACCTTCCCCGATCAGTCCGTGGAACGCGTCGTCCACGACCGCCGACGCATTGACCGGGACCACGACCTTGGACGGTCTGACATAGAGCATTATCAGCGCGAGGACGTATTCCGGGTCGACGAACCCGCCGCCCTCGTCCACGAGAGCCAGTTTGGTGCCGTCGCCGTTGAAGGCGACCCCAATGCTCCCTCTGTCCCTGCCGATCATGCTCCTGAGGGTCGCCGCATCCTCCTTGCCGATCTCCGACGATATGCGCGGCGCCCCCTGATGGGCGTTCACCGACGTCACGTCCGCGCCCATCTCCGCAAGCAGGGCGGGGCCGCATACCGAAGTGCATCCGCATCCGCAGTCCAATATCACGGGGGCATCCGCCCGTTCGGGGAACGCCGCCGCGATCTTCGAGACATAACGCCTCACGGCGTCGTCGGCGCGGCGGATCCGACCCACTCCTTTGTAGTCGGGCAGAGGCTCCTCCGCCGCCTCGCGGCGGTCGTGGCGAATGCTCGCCGGAGAGCCGTCCTTCCCCAGGACGGACACGGACTCCTCCGACGCGCCGGAGACGTAGACCGTGCAATCCACTGCGTCCGACGCGCAGATCGCGGCCGGCAGAGGCACCGCGCCCGCGTCGAGCACGGAGCATCCCGCCGACGTCAGACCCGACGCTATCGCGTCCCTGATGACCGCACAGCCGTTGCCTGCGGCCGAAGCCACGGCGACAGCCCTGTGTTCCCTGCCTATGTTCCTGCCGATCTCCAGAGCCCTGCAGGGCGTGAAGCCGGCCCCCTTCGTATCGGGAGCGGTGTTAGAGGCCATGCTCCTTAGAGGCCGACCATCTTGATATTTGTTGTCATCGGATGCGTCCTTGCATCCCGCTTCCGACAATGCCAGTTTATGATTTTTAATGCAGAAATAGCATATTTCGGCAATATTTTTCAAAAACCTTTAAATATTGAAGACTTAGATGTTCTTTTGCACTATGCCAGCATATGGCAGAGGGAGTGAAAAATCATGGTCATGGAAAAGATAGACCTCGGCAAGGCAAAACTCATCGCCCAGAACAAAGGTCTCAAACCGGGCAAAGTCAAGGGAACGAACGGGATTCAGTTCACAAAGGGAAAGAACGACAGGCTCAGCGTCATCACGTGGGACGAATTCGGAGTCATCCTCAAAAGCAGGAAGCTGGCCGTCTTCGAGAGCGGCGGCTGGATGAAGATCATGAACGACGCCTGATCCTGACGGCGCGTTGCGCAAAGCGTGTACTTTCCGTCAAGGTGTGCACGCATTTCTTTTATATGAAGACGCGATTAAGCGAATGGCGCAGGGGTAGTCAAGTCTGGCCAACGACGCTAGGTTCAGGGCCTAGTCCTTAGTGGTCCGAGGGTTCAAATCCCTTCCCCTGCACTATTCTAATTCATTGAGCGTCATTTGTTCAAACCCGGTTCCCGACGCCGTTAATCGATTTCTTCGGAGCCGCACAGCCTCGATCGCTTGTTGCGGACGGATCTATGCAGGAACGGCGCAAAGGCAAAGCCAAGACTGCGATCGGCCGCGATCCACGCGCCGGCTCCGCCGCGAAAGACCACACCGACAATTCCCACGGACCGCTGCGGCAAACGAAGCGCGGTGCGTCTGCTCCCGCATCGGTGCGGAAAATAATACCATCGTCTTTCTTTTAGGTACACCTTAACTATAAATACTCTTTAGGTATTCCTAAAATTATGGAGAGCAGTTGCAGGTGCGGTTACGAAGCGTCATGCGGATGCGCCGGAAGGTGCGAACAGATGGGTGCATCCATCGTCGATCCCTCTGCAGTCGCCCCTTTGTGCGGCGGCGTGCCGATCACAACGGCAAGGCCCGGCGACACAGGGAAGCTCGTGAGAATATCCGGGAAGAC
>JAITQH010000104.1 GCA_031288985.1 Candidatus Methanoplasma sp.
CAAGCCGACCGTCATAGAAATGCAGATGCCCGAATACTGCATCTGAACAAAAAAATCAAGGGGCCGAAGCCCCGTTTTATTTTATGCCTGCAAAGAAGGCGCGAACATTGCGGAGGAGAGGTATCTCTCTCCGGTGTCCGGCAGGATGACCACTATGTTCTTGCCTTTGTTCTCAGGGCGTTCGGCGAGGCGTATCGCCGCATTGAGGGCGGCCCCCGCCGATATGCCTACGAGGATGCCTTCCGTGCGTGCTATGTTCCTTCCCGCCTCGAACGCGGTCTCGTCGTCGACGGTGATTATCTCATCGACTACGCCCATGTCCAAGTCGGTCGGCTTGAAACCCGCTCCGATCCCTTGGCTCTAGTGGGGACCGGGCTTGCCTCCGGAGAGCACAGGCGAGTTTTCCGGTTCGACTGCGACCACCTTGATATTGGGATTTTTGGATTTGAGGAACCTTCCGGCGCCGGTGATCGTTCCTCCCGTGCCTACGCCTCCGACCAGGATGTCGACCTTTCCGTTGGAGTCATCCCAGATCTCGGGGCCTGTCGTCCGCTCGTGGTAGTCGGGATTGGCAGGGTTCACGAACTGTCCGATGATGATGCTGTTCGGCATCTTTTTTGCTATTTCGTCAGCCTTCATGATGGCGCCCTTCATGCCGTCGGCGCCGGGAGTGAGAACGAGTTCCGCCCCGAAAACCCAAAGCAGGTTCCTTCTCTCTATGGACATTGTCTCGGGCATAGTGAGGATGAGCCTGTATCCTTTCGCGGCGGCTATGCCGGCGAGTCCGATACCCGTGTTGCCTGACGTAGGCTCGATGAGCACGGTGCCCTTCTTTATGAGTCCGCGTTTCTCGGCATCCTCTATCATGGCGAAGGCTATGCGGTCCTTGACGCTGCCGGTGGGATTGCGGGATTCCAGCTTTCCTATGATCGCGGCATTCAGCTTTTTCTGTTTTTCAATGTTATTGAGCCTGACAAGAGGCGTTTTTCCTACCAGTTCCGTCACGTTGTTGTATATTACCATTGTAACACCCTTTCACTGGCCGGAACACGGTCGCGGCCTTTCAATCGTCTTCCTCTTCGTCATGACCGTGGTCATGATCGTCTTCATGTATGTCGGACTTGGGCTTTTTCAGCCCCTCGATCGTTATGCCTTTCTTCTGGGCGTAATCCCAGAGGGCGGCATGAATCGCCTCCTCGGCCAACAGGGAGCAGTGGACCTTCACCTGCGGAAGCCCGTCGAGCGCTTCCATCACGCTTTTGTTGGTCAGGGCGAGAGCCTCGTTTATGTGCTTTCCCTTGACCAGCTCCGTGGCCATGCTGCTCGTGGCGATGGCGGCGCCGCAGCCGAACGTTTTGAACTTTACGTCTCTTATGAAGTCATTTTCATCGATGTCAATGTAGACCCTCATGATGTCGCCGCACTTGGCATTGCCGACGGTGCCCACGCCGCTGGCATTCTTTATCTCGCCAACGTTGCGCGGGTTCGTGAAATGGTCGACAACTTTATCGCTGTACTCCAATTTTGTGGACATTTTAGGTCCTCCTGCGGGACGCATTGCGCTCTTTCAATAAATCACTGCGCATGTCACGCCACCCCATTCAGCATGTCCTCGTACAGAGGAGACATGGATCTCAGCCTTTCCACGACCTCTTTGACGACCTTGACCGTATAGTCCATTTCTTCTTCGGTGTTCTCCTCCGACAGAGAGAATCTTAAGGATCCATGGGCTATTTCGTGCGGGAGCCCTATCGCAAGCAGGACGTGCGAAGGGTCGAGCGACCCGGACGCGCATGCCGAGCCCGTCGACGCAGATACGCCTTTCTCGTCCACAAGCATGAGGAGGGACTCTCCCTCCACGAATCTGAAGCTCATGTTCACGTTGCCCGGAAGTCTTTTGGTCGGGTGGCCGTTGAGCTTGGTGTATGGGATCGCCTCAGAGAGCCCGCTTATAAGTCTGTCGCGAAGGCCGGACAGGTGCTTCGCGTTCTTCGACATTTCGCCGCTCGCGATCTCCGCCGCTTTGCCCATGCCCACTATCCCCGGGACGTTCAGCGTCCCGGCTCTGCGGCCCCTCTCGTGATGGCCGCCGTTCATGAACGGAGGAAGCTTGACGCCCTTCTTCATGTAAAGGAACCCCACGCCCTTGGGGCCGTGGATCTTATGGCCGCTGGCGCTCATGAGGTCTATGTTGTCCTCGTTCACGTCGATGGGAATGTGGCCGAACGCCTGAACGGCGTCCGTGTGGAACAGAATCCCGTGAGAGCGGGCGATCCTGCCTATCTCTCTTATCGGCTGCACGGTGCCGATCTCGTTGTTGGCGTACATGACGGAGATTATGATGGTGTCCGGGCGTATGGCCTTTTCCAAGGCGCCGGGATCCACGAGTCCCTGATCGTCGACATCCAGATACGTCACTTCGTACCCCTGCCTCTCAAGGAACTCGCATGTCTCCATCACCGCGTGATGCTCTATCTTCGTGGTTATGATGTGTTTTCCCTTTTCCTTTTTGGCAAGCGCGGCGGATTTAAGGGCCCAATTGTCTGATTCCGTGCCGCCGGATGTGAAATAAATATCCTTCGGATCGGCATTGATGACCTTGGCAACCTGTTCTCTCGCTTTGTCGCATGCAACGTTGCAAAGGGCTCCGAACTCATGTACGCTGGAAGGATTGCCGTACCACTCGGTGAAAAACGGCATCATGGCGTCCAAGACCTCGGGTCTGACCGCAGTGGTGGCGGCATTGTCAAGGTAGATTGTCTTTTGCATAGGGTTCACGTAGTGCGCTTTTGATATTCATACCTTTGATTTTATATTATTCATATCAAATTGCCATGAAATATGCGGAAACATATTTTAAACTTTGTAGGGCAGACCCATTCGCAATATTCCGCGGACCCTGACGCCGTACAAAAGCTTATCTACTGAATGTCTATTCCAACAAACGCGCAGGGGTAGTCAAGCATGGTCAACGACGCTAGGTTGAGGGCCTAGTCCTTAGTGGTCCAAGGGTTCAAATCCCTTCCCCTGCACTACTTTACTTCTTCTTGCGGTCGGAACAGCCGGCCGGGCATCGCATGACCGGCGTTCTTTGGCGATCTTGTCGGATCTAACCGCATTATGCGCAAAAAAGCGCCTTTGCCTGCGGAGAAAGTTTCGGCGCGGCGGGATCTCTCCGGGCGCCGTGGTTCCCCGAAGGCGTCATCTTTTCCAGAACGCCGTTCCCGCGATCCCCATGGCGGCCACGTTCGCGTCCGGGCTTGACTGAGGCGTCTCGCAGCCGGGGGCAAGTATGAACCCTCCGTTCATCCCGGCGGCCTCTATAAGCCTGTAGCTTTCCTTCTCGATGTCGGCGGGGGTGCCCGACATGATCGTTCTGACGGGATCTATGTTGCCCATCAGGGACAATTTCCCTGCGGCGCGCTTTGCTTCAGCGATATCCACGGAGAAGTCCATGCTGAGGCAGTCCGCGCCCGTTTCCTTCACATAAGGAATGAGGTTCAGGGAGTTCCCGCATATGTGCAGGAATGCGGGGGCGTCGTCGAACGCCTTGGCGGTGCGTATGACCTCTTTTGTGGCCCCCAATGAGTAATCGGCGTACATCTCCGGGGAGATCATGTCCTCGGACGCAGTGGGGTCGGCGATCCAGATCACCGTGGCGCCCGCGTCAAGCATCTTCACCTGCATATCTGCGACGAAGGCCGCCGTCTTATTGATGAGCTTCTTCACAAGGTCGGGATCCAAGAACGTGTTCATCAGCATCTGCTCCGCGCCCATGAGGTATCCGGAAGAGGTCAGGGGACCCCACGACAGTCCGCATATGTGAAGATCCTCCTCCAGATATGCGGCGGTGGCTTCCAGCCCTTCGATGAACACCTTCGTGAACTTGGGGCATTCCTTGGCGGCATTGGGGTCGAAGAACGCAAGATCGTCCACCTCTTCGGCGTTGTCGACGATGTGCCCCTTCGCATAGCCGTAGTCGTCCTCGGGAAAGATTATGTTGACCCCCAGCTCCGATAACGGCACCTGGGAGTCCAGAACGGGTTTGACGAAATCGGAATGCGTCTTCAGGGCATAATCGACGGACACCTTGGCGGAAACGTCCGGATGCCATCTCGCGGCGTCCACAGTGATCCCTGCGCTGCGGGCCGCGGTGATCAGCGCAAAATTGTTTACCGGAGTGCGCCCCGACAGTTCGTGCGCCAACGCCTTTTCAACACAGTCCCTGTGTCCGTTGTCTTTCATCAGCGGCCTTGATGCAGTTTATTGTTTTTAACAGCTTCAATCACCGCTTCCGTGAAAGCGGATGTGTTGAGGCTTCCGCCCACGTCGGGAGTGACATTGTTCGCGGCATACGCGCTCCTGACGGCGATCCTTATGTTCTCCGCTTCCGTCCGAAGGCCTACGTGATCCAAGGCCATGGCCGCCGACAGTATGGACGAGGTTGGATTCACGCTGCCTTTGTCGGCCATCTCCGGCCTCGGCCCGTGCATCGGTTCGAAGAGTCCGGAGGAATCGCCGATGCTGCCCATCGGGGTCAGATAACTCCCGCCCACCAGGCCGGCGCCCACCCCCGCAAGCACGCTTCCGTACAGATCCGTAGAGACGATAACATCCATCGACGGCGGATCCATCACCATTTCGGACGCCGCAAGCTCCACCTCCATGTCGTTGACGAGCATGTCCGTCGCCGCGAACTCCCTGTAGAACGCGTTGAGGAACAACCCATCCGACATAGGGAACGCCGCCACCCTGTGGACGCAGGTCACATGCTTCCTGCCTTTTGCCTCAGCGGTCTGAAGGACCTTTCTGAACAGGCGTTTGCAGCTGCTGTTGGAAAGGAATTTCTGAGTGGTCACGCCGTCCAGGCTCTCCGTCTCGGATATGTTCAGCAGCGAGTCCGGGTTTCCCGTCATCAGTATGATGTCCACGCCTTTGGAGCCTATCCTGTTGCACAGTGGGAAGAACTTCCTCATCACGATGTAAAGATTCAGCTGCTTCTTCAGCGTCCTGACGGGATTCTGATAGTTTCTGTCGGACGTCTGATCCACCACAGTGCCCACGATTATGGCGTCGGCATCCGTTGCGAGGTCGATGGTGCCGGCGGGAAGATGATGATCGGTCGTATCGAACGCCGCGGATCCGATGTCGGCATATGCGATGTCGATGAAGTCCCCTGCGGCCGCTTTGAGAACGGATACGGCGGAGGACGTGACCTCCGGGCCGACCCCGTCTCCTGGCAGAACAAGTATCTTTTTTGACATATTCAGATCCTGTCGATGAGTCCCGCGTATATCAGCGGCAGCGTTATTGTGGCGTCCCCCTCGACAGTCATCTTCTTTGCGTTGCTCTTTACCTTCCCCCAGGAAACAGCCTCGCGTATGCGCGCCCCCGACAGGGAGCCGTCGTATTCCTCCGCGGTCGTGAGGTAGATGCAGTAATCCAACCCCCCGCGGAACTGATTCCACCATATGACGTGATGCTTGGATATGCCTCCGCCGATGATGATGGCGCCCGTGGATTTGGCGGCGTTCGTCATCTCGCTCAGCATCTGTTCGTCCGCAAACAGATCTATCCGCAGTTTGCGGTGGGTCTGATAGTACATCCAAAGCTGGCATCCGAACGATCCGTCCGTGATGCCCGGGACGACGATCGGCACGCCGTTTTTGTGGCATTGATACAACAGGCTGTCCCGATCGTTCAGTTTGGATCCCACGGCGTCTATTATCTCGTGGGTGGACAGGGACTGCGAATCCTTGAAGATGTCATCGAACATG
>JAITQH010000076.1 GCA_031288985.1 Candidatus Methanoplasma sp.
CCCTTTGAACACTGCCGCAAGGGATCTGGAGGTCATGCCCAGCCGTTCCATCAGCTCGTCCTGCAGGAACGTCGTCGGTATCAGGCCGTCGTCTCCCGTAAGATGGTTGGCCAGCGCAAAATCCATTATCTCTTTGAACGCGGCGGCCACGTCGCTCACCCTGAGGCCCCCGTGGACCTCCTGATCCCCCCATTCCGAAGCCTCCTTCTCGGTGAGTTCCAGCGCCCTGGCGCCGTACTCCACGGTCATGACCTCTCTGAGGTAGTTGGGAAGGTTGTGCGCCTCATCCACGATTATAACCGCGTCGGTTATCGGCGCGCCTATCCACTGCAGGAAGTGCGGCGCCACATGAGGCATGAATATGAACGAGTAAGGGGCGGCCACCACATCGGCGTATGGAAGGAGCAGTTTCATCAGCTCGTAATGGCACAGCCCTTTCGCTTCGCAGTACTTCAAAAAGTCTTCCGGGCCGGGATGTTCGTTCCTGACGAAATCTGCGTGCACGGAAATGTCCTCGTCGCCTATCCGATCGTAATGCGGGCAGGACGACGCCCCGTCTTCCTTCTTCTTGTATTCGGAGCAGAGTTTGGAAAGCTCTTCGGGGGTGCCGTGCTCCAGTTCGGGATCGCGGGACATCATCGGACAGGAGCGGCTGCTCCGTCCCTGAACGGCGATGCACATCACCGCCGTTTTTTTGGATATCGCCCTTGCCTCGCAGACGATCTGCTTCTGCTGGGACTTGGTTCTTGTAAGATATATTATCTTCTTCTTTCCGAGCGCCGCCTCCAACGTTCCGGTCAGCGACGCCACGGTCTTCCCGGTGCCCGTGCCGGACTCTATGACGGCGCTCCCGCCGTTGAGGACCGTGTCCCGTATGAGAGCGACGATCTCCTTCTGCGCCCCCACGGGGCTATAGGGGAACAGATCCCCCGTCATCCTTTCCGGCTGCGCCATATGTCGTCAGGCAGTTCGGAGTACACTGTCTCCGTCTTCTGCTCCACTTCGGCGGCGTCGGGAGCGTCTTTCATCAGCTCCTCTATCCTGCTCCGCCTGAAGAGCCAATAGTGTATCCTCCATTCCCTTCCGTCGTAGAGGGTGGTCTCTTCCCTCTCCGTGGTGAGTATTCCGGAGTCCTCCAGCATGTAGAACGCGTCGCGATCCTCCGGCTCCAGGATGTTGTCTATTATCCTGTCGGAGTATCCGAAGAAGTTGAGGACGTGCCTGGCAAGCATGTATGCCTGCTCTTCCTCCATCATGTTCTCGATGCTGTTCCTTATTGCGGCGGTGAGATCCTCGACTGTGATCGTTATGTTCATATCAGCGCCTCACTCCACCAGGTCTATGAACACGGCGCAATCGCTTCCCACTGCTTTGCGCGCCTTGTCCAACACGTCCTGCGGCACGTTCTGATCCACCGACAGCACCATGACCGCCGCGGGGCCGTTCCTTCCGACGGCCATCTGGGCGATGTTTATCCCGCTTTGGCCGAAGACGGTGCCGACCGCGCCGATCATGCCCGGCGCGTCCTTGTATCCCAGCAGGACCATGTCGCCCGCGAGGCTTATGTCGAAGGCGTACGTGTTGTACCCGACAAGCCTGGGCTGGCCTCCGAACGCCGTCCCGCGCACCCTGGTCTCTCTGCCCTTGGATCTTATCTTCACTTCGATCACGTTGGAGTAGTCGTCAGACCTCTCGGTCGAGGACTCTTTGATCGTCATCCCTTTCTGCTTCGCCAGAGGCAGTGCGTTGATTATGTTCGCGCCGCCGTCGCCGACGACGTTCTTCAGCACTCCTATGACCGCAGACACCGTAAGGAGCTTGGTCTGCTTGGACGCAAGGTCTCCGCAGTAGGTTATCTCAAGCTCGTCGATGGGATTGTTGCCGTTGATCTGTTGGATCAGGGAGCCGAGGCTCTCCGCCGTGGACACGAACGACTCCGTCTCCGGATCCAGCTTTCCGCGGGGGGCGTTGATGGCGTTGGTGATCTCTCCGTCTTTGAGATATTTCACGGCCGCCGTCGCAACCTCCACGGCCACCCTCTCCTGGGCCTCCACCGTGCTTGCGCCCAGATGCGGCGTGGTGACCAGGTTGTCAAGCTCCAGGAGCTTCTTCTCGTCCTCCGAGAGCGGCTCGCTGCACCAGACGTCGAACGCCGCGCCTGCTATTATCTTCTCCTTCAGGGCGGTGTAGAGGTCGTCCTCGTTCACAATTCCTCCGCGGGCGACGTTGGCTATCCTCACGTTGGGCTTCATCTTCCTGAACTGGGGAAGCGATATCATGTTGCGGGTCTCCGGCAGGAGCGGAGTGTGTATCGTCATGAAGTCGGCGGACGATATGACCTCGTCCAGGTCTGTGAGCCTCACGCCGATCTGATCTGCGATCTCCGCCGGGAGGTACGGGTCGTAGCCGACCAGCGTCATGTTGAACGCCTTCATCCTCTTGGCGACCTCTCCGCCCACGCGGCCGACTCCCACTATCCCCAGCACTTTGCCGTTGAGTTCGACCCCGGTGTATTTGGATCTCTTCCACTCGCCCTTGTGCATGGAGTCATGGGCGAAAGGGATGTTCCTGGCAAGCGACAGAAGCATTGCGCAGGAGTGTTCCGCCGCCGATAGTATGTTGGCGGCGGGCGTGTTCATTATGAGTATGCCTTTGTCCGTGGCGTAAGGTATGTCGACGTTGTCGACGCCCACGCCGGCGCGGCCGATGACCCTCAGCTTCTTGGCGGCGTCTATGACCTTGGCGGTGACCTTGGTGCCCGACCTTATGATCAGACAGTCGTAGTCTCCGACGATCGCGCAGAGTTCGTCCTCGGAGAGGTCAGCCCTCTCATCCACCGGCAGGCCGGACCCTTTCAATATGTTGAGCCCCTCTTCGTCGAGGGGGTCTGATACCAGTATTCTCGCGGTCATTGCACTTCCTCCAATGTCTCATCCATAACTTTGAGCAATTCTTTCACCATTGCGGGCGTTATGTCTCCCATGTGTCCTATTCTGAACGTCTTCTCTTTGACTTCCCCGTAGCCGTTGGATATCTCGTATCCTTTGGCCTTGAGGGCTGTATGGAACTTATCGAAATCCAGCGAACCGCGGTTGAGCACGCTTATCGTCGCCGATTGGTAGCCGGGCTCGGGGAACACCCCGTTGAGCCTCTTCTCCGCCCATGCCTTCACCAGGTCGGCCATTTCCCTGTGCCTCCTGTATCTCGACTCCATCCCTTCCTTCAGTATGC
>JAITQH010000129.1 GCA_031288985.1 Candidatus Methanoplasma sp.
GATTCCGCCTCCGGCGGTGGTGGTTTCCGCAGTTTATTCCAATCGTCCGCATCATGCATTGTCAAAACACGTGTATTCTCGCTCTTCCGATCCAATTCCACACAAAGTGCGGTTGAGCCAAGACATGCACGCACGCATTCATAAACTTATAAATAGCGGGTCGGTCATGAATGCGTTATTCCCGATAAAGGAGAAGATGGAATGCGTAAAACAACTAAACGGTCGGCCAAACCCGTTGAAAGCGGGGATTCCGCATCGTCCAAGGGCGATTCGGGAAGATGGTTCACAAACAAACGGAGCCTTGTTGCTCTGTTGGCGATAATGATTGTGGCTTTTGCCGTAAGATTCGTCTTCGCATACGGGGTATCCGCGGGCAACGACTTTGCTCTGTCCGGAGGATCCGTTGCGTCCAACCATCTGCACATAATCGAAAGCATACTGAACGGCTCATACTCGCTGACCGACTCGGCCACCAACTATCCGTACGGATCCATCAACGCATACCCTCCGTTGCTGGACTACCTTCTGGCGGGCGTTGCGTCCGTCGCAACGGCGGCCGGCATATCCACAAGCACTGCGGCGGCCGGCGTGCTGGCGTTCTCTACGCCCATATTCGCAACGGCCACCTGCCTGCCCGTATATCTCGTCGGCAGAAAGATGTTCGACGAGAGGACCGGGCTGTTGGCCGCGCTGTTCTACGCGCTGTTCGCATTGGCGATAATGTCTTCCGTGTTCTCGAACGGGACCGAGTTCGCATTCATCGGATTCCTGTTCGCATTCATGGTATATGCGCTGCTCATTGTTGTTAAGAGGATCGACGAAACGCAGCCCAAAGGTTTCTCCGCTTTGAGCGACAGAAAGACGCTCATATACACTGCGGCGGTCGGGGTCATTCTCGGCCTCATCGGACTGTCCTGGGGGCAGTTCCGCATACTCATACTCGTGCTGGCGTTCATCATGTTCGCACAGGCCGTCGTTGACCGCGTCAGATCCAAAGAGGTCGCGCCGATGGTCACGGTATACTCCGTCATCCTCCTTCTCGGCGTCGTCATACCCGCGTTGTACTACGTGCCGGCAGGACTCTGGAGCCAGATAATCTCCGGCCCCTTCGTCATAGGCGTGCTGGCCGCCTTGCTTGCGACGGTGTTCGCGGCGACCTCCGGCAGGCCTTGGGTCATCACCGCGCCGCTGATAGTGATCGCGGCCGTTGCAGTGCTCGTGATCACATCGTTCCTCTCGAACGACCTGTACTCCGCAGTTGTGCACGGCAACACGGTCGTCCAGAATCCTCTGGTGAACGACCTGGTGTCGTCGTCCAGGCACACATCGATATCTTCCATGGCCGCCTATTACGGATGGCTGACGCTTTGGCTCCCTGCGCTCATGTTCCTTTACATGCTGCTGAAATACCGCGACAACGCAGACTCCAAAAAATACGCGTTCGTGATGTGGTGGCTGCTGGCGATGTTTGCGATCGGATGGTACTCATCCTCTTACGCGATCATCGCGGCGGCAGGCTTCGCCGTCGGCTCCGCCGCGGCGGTCGTTATGATCCTCAAAACCGTTCACGCCAAAGACTACGTGTCGGGCCTGAGGGGCAACGGAATCAAAGCGGGATTCAGAAAGATGCTCAAGCCAATGCCGTTCGCGGCCGTGGTGGCCATCGTGGTCCTCATCGCCGCGCCCAACCTGGTCTACGCCATGGACGCGTCGACCCCTACCAATTCGGACGGCAGCAACGGATACTTCGGCGGGCTGGGATACACGGTCCAGACCGATGACGCGAATCTGACCAACGGCCTGTGGCACCACTACGGCAATCTCTCCAAGACCGGCGCCTTGGCGTCATGGTTCGGATACAGCAACGATGCACTCTCTCCCGGCGGCTTCAGTACGGTCGCCGACGCGAACGGAAACGGCGCGAGTGCAGTCTCCAACATGATGCTGGCAAAGGACGGACCGACGGCGGTCGCGGCCATGGCCACGCGCCTGATCGTCGCAGACGGCGTCGAGAGGTACAGGTCGGCCATATCCGACGCGGGAATGAGCTACGATCAAATTGCGGGATATGTGAACAATCCCGAGTCTGCGGTCAAAGAGATCAAAGACAATATTGACAAGTACCCCGGCATAAGCCCCGAGGTCACAGAGGAGAACGCAGTATACCTTGCGGTGACCTCATACATCACGTCTTCGCTCGTGGACAGCGACATCAACAGGTTCTACGGATCGGTGTGCGCCAGAGGCGGGCACTCCATCTCGTACATAGAGGCGGACGCTTCTCTGCTCCCGCTGTACTACAACGACGGCTCGCCGTTCAGCACCATAGCATACCTTGGCAGCTACTCCACCGACGGCTACGGCGCACCCACGCAGTTCTTCAGCTATCAGATGTACAACAGCTATTCGGGCACCGTAAGCTACACGGACGCAATGTATGACACTTTCATATGGAGGGCGCTCATAGGACCGTCGCCCGCGCAGGCAGGCTACACCAACTACAGTGAGTTCCTCAATGCGCTCGCACTCAGCGACGGAAGCATCAAATCCATGCCCGGATACGGGCTGAGCGGATTCAAGATCGCGTACTGGCATGTGCAGTACAACTCGGATGACGACGCTACGACGTCGTCCGAGGGATGGACGGACATGGACGCTTACGACGCCATCGCCCTGCAGAAGAACGAAGGCGGCCTGATCAACTACGTGTCGTCCGTCGTCCTCCTGGAGTTCGACCCCGGAAGCACAAAGTCTCTGTCAGGCACCATCAACTATCAATCCCACAGCGGTCCGGCGAGGGCTGAGGGAATAACCGTCTCCGTTTACACAAAACCGCTGTACGATACGAGCAAGTACGTTCTGAAGACCGCCGTCACCACAAAGGCGAACGGAAACTTCACGGTGGCGGTCCCCGACGACGGCACCCCTTACTACATTACGATATCCTCGGGCGACACGCTGATAGACACGTACCGCAGCGCATCGGATGTTCCGACCATCATCAACCTGCCGGCCACCGGCCTGAAGGGAACGATCGGAGTGGGAAGCGGCAACTACACCGAACCGGCCTACGTGGTGCTGAAGGCAAAGGCATCCGGACACACCGAGCAGGTCGATACCGTTGCAGGCAGTTTCACATTCGTCAACATAATGCCCGACACATATGACCTGACGGTATATTCCAAGTCCGGAACGGTCATCAAGCAGACCATCGTGCCGGTCATAGCCGGAGGAAACGACGAGATCCGCATATCCGCCACCACGGCCAAAGTGTCGGTCAACGCCACCGACGACCACGGAGAGGCCCTGAAGACAGGGACCGCCGTAGCAACCGACAACGAATCGGGCCTTCGGTTCAGCGCGCCCTTAACGGACGGCAAAGTGGATCTGGACGTAGTTCCCGGTACATACGCAATATCAGTGACCGGCCCGAAAGTGTCCGTGTCCACTGCCACAGTGACCGTTGAGAATACCGGAAGCAAGAGCGCCAACGTCACGGCGTACGACGCCAAGAACGTCAACGTGACCGGCGTCCCCGCAGGAAGCCTCATCTCGCTGATGGCGCAGGGATTCGTGGCGTCATCGACGACCGGATCCTTCCAAGTTCCGATAACCGGCGGCATCAACACCGGAAGATACACCGCATATGCGGTGAACGGCAACACCGTCTACTCGGGCACCTCAACGGGATCAAGCATCACCGTGGCGGCGCACACGGGATACGACGTCACGGGAACGCTTAACAACAAGGACAACGAAAACATCACAGGCACTGTGACCTTCTACGGCGGGGACGGCGCGGCATACGTGTTCAGCGCGGACGAGGACGGCAAGTTCTCCGCGTTCCTGCCTGCGGGCGGCTACACAATGCACATAGCTGCGTCCGGCAACGCGCTGGTAAAGAGCGTGGACGTCTCCGGCAACACGGATCTGGGCACGATCAAGACAGAAAAGTCCCGCAATGTGGTGCTGACCCTCACATACACGACGAACATGTCGTCGGGCAGCACCCGCGCCTTGGCGTTCGTGGACATAAATTTCACGATATCCATTGACGCTGTGGACTATCTGCTTACAATGAAGACCGACACCACGGGAAAGGCGACGTTCGTAGTTCCCCAGGGGCCGGGAGGAGAGCTGAAAGCAGAGGCATTCGACACCGCTCAGTTCCACATGGACGAGCAGACCTCCAACGTTGGATCGGGTTCCTCCAACAGCTCCATGACATGGTCCCTTGACGGCAACCCCGGGACAGGTTCCACGAGATACGTCAAGAACGTCAACGTCACCAGCCCATACCCCGCAGAACTTACGCTGTACAACGACTCTTCAAAGGTATACAACGTGTCGTCGGCATCCACCGGCATACTCCCCGGTCAATACACCGTGAAGATCGCCGGATCCACAGGGCACTACTACAGTGGGAGCGTGTACGTCTATCCCGGACACACGGGCGCATTGGACATCAACGCGCCCTCGACCGTGAAGGTTACGCTGAACGCATCTTCGGCGGACGAGATCACCGTTACTCCGACGGACAAGCCCGACGCAGCGGGCAACGACCAGGAAGGTTCCTACCGCGAAGACCCCGAGAACCCGTTGGTCTACTATGTAGAGGCGGGCAAGAGCTATCTCTTCCAGGCGGTCAGCGGCACAGGCGACAGCGAGACGATCGCATACGCCAATGTGAACTCGGCGTCCGGCAGCCCGACCCTCGATCTGTCCAACAAGGCAAAGAAGGTCGTCGTCACCGGCTACGTCGGTGCGGTGGCGGACGGAGAACTGACCGTTGTCATAGGAAGCGCGACCATAACGGCGAACATCACCAATGGGGCGTTTGAGATAACTGTGCCCGAAGGGAGAGATCTCACGCTGTCTGCCGCGGTCGCCAAGACCGTAGACACCACAAAATACGCCTACGCCGGCTCCGTGTCGGTGCCGGGTTCGCAGGTCACAGAGGATGCGGCGATCCACTTCCCCGTGCTGACCACAGGATCCGAATCCACTCTTGACCTCAGCGGCAGCGGCTTCAGCTTCTCCGGAGGAAGAGGCACGTTCACGCTCACCGTGAAGAACACCGGCGACTACAAGACCAGCTACTCCGTGACCGCAGGAAACGGATGGCGCCTTGACAGGACCTACACAGTCGTTGTCGATGCGAATTCGTCCACGGGCGTTGTCGTGTCAGGCACGTACGACTCCTCGATCATCGGCGCAGGCGATTCCCGCCTGTCGGTGGCCGTGGCGGCGCTCGACGGCAACTCGCTCGGATCGTACATCGTGGACGGTGCGGCGATATCTCCGTCAGGCACCACCGACACATATGTCAACCTCGCAGGAACGGACGGCGCGTCCCCGGACGCCCTCACAGGCTACGAGTACATGTACGCCGTGACCGTGAAGAACAACGACAACTGGCAGAAGAGCGTGACGCTCAATGCGGCGTTCTCCGGACCTCACAACGACTGGACGCTGGTCGTCTGCGACGGGGACTCCGCGAGGATATTGGCGTCGGGCGCGGCGTTCTTGGTGAACGGATACGGGTCGACCACTCTGTACGTCAAAGCGATGTACAAATACACCAACTCGGGAGACGTCCCCGCCATCAGCATGACGCTGTCCGCGCCGGGTCTGACCCTGAAAACGGACACCGGCAGCGTAAGCGTGTCCGGCGGAGTCGCGACGGCGTCGCTCTCCACCAACTCGGCGTCCGTGGAAACGGTCGACAATTCGGTGTCGGGAGACAACATATACAACGACGGCAGCGAGATCCCGGCCACATTCCTGGCCGTGTTCATAGCATGCGTCCTCGTACTGCTCTTTACTATATGGGCGGGAATGAAACGGGGGGTGTTCGTACGCAAAAAGTAATCACGGCATTGGCAATATTGATGGTGGCTTTGGCCGCCGGCACGGTGGTGCTCAGCGCTCCCGACGCCGACGCGGCAAACGTCACTATAAAAGGAGATACGAACACGGTCAAAGCGAGCGGCACTTTGGACTACGAGCTGATCTTCTACGAGACCGAAGAGTTCTCCACGCTGGAGATAAGCTACACTGCGGATCTCAAGGACTCGAACGGAAAGGCTCAGTCCAACGCCGTGATTCCGTCCTACGGCACGCTGTCCAACGGGGTCGCGACGGGCATCATCGTGACGGCGCCGTCCACCCCGGGGAAATACACCCTCACGGCAACGTTCACGGAGACCATCGACGAAAACCCTTCGACGACAACGGTCAGATCGGTGACGGTCACCGTAGTCAATCCGATCAAGCTTTCCGCCACGATAAAGAACACGGGCGATGTGAGCCTCACAGACTTTGTCGTCTACTTCAAAGTGGACGGAAAACTCATCGATGACAGCAAGACGCTGGTGTCGGCGGCGGCCGCGGGCGGCGAGACCACGGTCTCTTACGACTGGGTCACAGACATCATCTCGAACGGCCAACACAGCTATTCGATCGTCGCGGGCGACGAGAACATCGGAGAGTACAAAGATCTGATACTCGGAAGCAACTCGTCGTTCTGGGTCGGCCACTCGGATTACGGAGGGGTGACGATAGCCATGTTCCTGCTTCTGATAATCCTGCTTATCGTCGCAGTATACGTCTACCGCAAGCCTGTCAAGAACTACGGCAAGCCGAAAGCGCGCCGCTGAACGCACACAACCTCTTCGGGCCGCAGGAGAATCTCCTGCGGCCTTTTTATTTTACACCCGCACGGGAGAACCGCATCGGTAAAGGTTAATCAATCAGAGGATATACGGAAGAAGATAACATGCAGATAGGTATCGTCGGGAAACCGAATGTTGGCAAGTCCACGCTGTTCGGGGCGGCAACGATGGCCCCCGTGGAGATAGCCAACTACCCATTCACTACGATCGCCCCCAATAAAGGGGTGGCGTACGTCAGGACCCCGTGTCCGTGCAGAGAGCTGGGAGTCCGGTGCACGCCGCACAACTCCGCCTGCGTGAACGGCACGCGCATGGTGCCCGTTGAGGTCCTGGACGTTGCGGGGCTTGTCCCGGACGCATGGGAAGGCAAAGGCCTGGGCAACAAGTTCTTGGATGACCTGAGGCAGGCGGACGCATTCATCAACGTTGTGGACGCCGCCGGCTCCACCGATCTCGAAGGAAACCCCGGCAATGCGGGGCAGTTTGACCCCATGGAAGACGTGACATTCCTCAGAAGGGAGTTGGAGATGTGGATGAGGGAGATCGTCAAGAACGGCCTCAGCAAAATAGCCAGACAGGCGAAGATCACAGGCGGCAAACCTGAGACGATCCTCCACGAGAGGCTCACGGGCCTCAACGTGACGGAGGGCCAGATAAAAGAGGCCGTCAGGCGCGTTGATCTTCCTGCGGATCCGACCCTTTGGAACGACGACAATCTTCTGGCCCTTTGCAAAGAGATACGCCTGCTGTCAAAGCCGATGATAATCGCGATGAACAAGGCGGACATAGCGTCCGATGCGAACCTGGACAGGATCCGTTCGATGGGCGACCGGGCCGTTCCGACGCTGGCAGAGACGGAGCTGGCGCTCAAGAAGGCGGCGGCCGCCGGCATGATAGAGTATACGGCCGGCGAAGCATCGTTCACGGTGAAAGAGGGCGCATCCCTCAGCGACGGTCAGAAGAAGGCGCTGGGATACATGGCGGAGAAGATGTCCGCCTTTGGCGGCACAGGCATTCAGCAGTGCTTGGAGGACGCAGTGTTCAGGATACTCGACCGCATCGCCGCCTACCCTGTGGAAGACGAGACCAAGTACACCGACCACTTCGGACGGGTGCTGCCGGACTGCATCCTCATGCCCCGCGGCTCCACCGCCCGGGATCTTGCGTACAAGGTGCACACAGAATTGGGAGACAAGTTCATCCGCGCGGTGAATGCCAAGACCAAACGCACCGTCGGTGCAGACTATGTGCTTCAGGACGGCGACGTCATCCGCATCGTGGCGGACAGGTGACGCATGCCGGAATATGAAGTTCGCATCATAACCGCCTCGTACGGCAACACGGAGGACGGGACGGTGTTCGTGGAACTGTTCGGGAAGACCCGCGACAAGAGATCCATAACAATTCTGCGGTACGGATACGACCCGTATTTTTTCATCGTAGACCCCGTTCCGGAGATAGAGAAGGTGTTCAAGGCCGACAAAGAGGTCGTGCGCACCGAGAGCGACGCTCTTTTTTTCAAAGGCAAGGATCATAACGTTCTGCGTGTGACCATAAGATCTCCGTGGAAGGTTCCTGAGTACAGGAACGAATGGAAGAAAAGAGGATTCGAAATACTGGCCGCGGACATCCCGTTCCATCACAGGTTCATCTATGACATGGACATGGGTTCATGCATCCGCGTGTGGGGAGAGGAGACAGAGGCCAAATACACAACCGATCTGTCGATAAAGATGGAGAGGTTTGAGAACATGGAGTCCTTCGACCCGGGCCTGAAGACATTGTCGTTCGACGTCGAGAACAGCATAGAGCACGGCTTCCTCTACACGATATGCGCGGTCGTCGAGGAAGACGGCGAATACATGGCCTGCAAACCTCTCGACGGGAGCGAGAAAGACATAATATCCGGGTTCGCGGAGCTTATACGCAAGGAGGATCCGGATATCATAACAGGATACAACATCGACAACTACGACATACCGAAGATACGGGAAAGGGCGGAGGCCAACGGAATGAGGGACGCGCTCTCCTGGGGCAGGGACTTCGGTCAGCCCAGATCGGTCAACGACAGGTTCTGGAGGCTCAAAGGGAGGGTGATCGTCGATGCATGGTGGGCGGTCAAGCGCGAGCTGCGCCCGAAGCAGGAGACGCTGAACGCAGTGTCCAAACAGGTGCTGGGGGAGACCAAGCTGGATGTGGATCCCAAGCGCATGGACGAAGAATGGAAGAAAGACTGCGAAAAGGTCAAAAGATACTGCGTGAAAGACGCAGAACTGGCTCTCCGCATACTTTTGTCGATCGGCGCCGTGAGAAGAGGAATGGATCTGGCAACGGTCTCAAAGCTGCCTTTGGACGATGCAGTCAACGCAGGCTCTTCCCAACTTGCCGACTCGCTGCTGATAAGGGCCGCCGACCGCAACAAGATAGCGGTTCCGCTGACCGGAAAGAGGATATCGGGCGACGGACAGATCGAAGGGGGCTATGTTCACACGATGAACCCCGGGCTTTACCACTGGGTCTGTGTTTTGGATTTCAAGTCCATGTACCCCTCGCTGATAATAGCCAAGAACATCTGCTTCACGACGCTGTCCATCGATGGGGAGATCGTCAGCCCTTCAGGCGCGAGATTCGTCTCCCCGCAGAGGCGCAAGGGCATATTGCCCGCAATCTTGGAAGGGCTGATGCAGGAAAGGGACGCCATCAAGGCCAGGATGAAAAAAGCCGCCAACGAAGAGGAGAAACAGTACCTTGACGGACTCCAGGCCGCAGTCAAGGTCCTTATGAACACGTTCTACGGAGTGTTCGCGTCGTCGTTCTACAGGTTCACGGACAAGAACATAGGGTCGGCGATCACCGCTTTCGCCAGAGACAACGTGAAGACCATAATCAGAGAGGTGGAGAGCGAAGGCATCCGTGCGATCTATTCGGACACAGACTCCATATTCATGCAATCTCCCGTCCACACACTGGAAGGGTCGGTGAAGTTCGGCGGGGACATGGCCGTGCGTTTCTCGCGCGACGGCGGGACGTTGGAATTCGAGAAGCTTCTGGAGCCGCTGTTCTCCCACGGAAAGAAGAAGAGATACGTAGGGAAGGTGGCATGGCCCGAGGTCAGCGACGAGCTGCTGGTGAGGGGATACGAGATAAGGAGGTCGGACTCCTTCGACCTGCAGAGCCGTCTGCTGACCGACCTGTTCGAAAAGATACTGGCAGAGAAGAACGACGAGGCGCTGGCCATGGTGAAGCAGACGATACAGGACACGATCAACCGCCGCGTGGATCTGTCCGAGCTGGTCATATCAAGGTCTTGCCGCGGTCCCGACGCATACGAGAACCCGGAGCGCATGAGCAACGTCCAGGCCGCAAAAAAGCTGATCTCGATGGGATACGAGTTCACCCCCGGGATGAAGGTGTCGTGGATCGTCACAGACGCCAGCAAGGCTCCTCAGCAGGTGGAGCCCTACGTCAGCGGCGTCGAGTTCATCGGCCGCCCCGACTACAAATATTACGCGGAGCGCCTGGCGCAGACCGCCTCCAGAATAACCGAGGTCTTCGGGTGGAGCGAGAAGGATCTGATGCTTGGGAGCCAGCAGGCGACGCTGTTCGGCGGCGGGTTCGAGCCTGCGGAAAAAACGAAAGAGAACGACGGCGGGCACACTCCGCAGAAGCCGGCGCACAGGACGCCCAAGCTGGAAGATTTCTTCTGAGGCGCGGACAGCAGATGAAAATCTTTTTTCAATAATCCCGGTTGCGCCTCCCGGCTCTGCCGAGGCTTGCAACAAAGTATTTTAACCATATCAAACATGGGAGCTCAATCGCTCTGATAGTGTAGCGGCCAATCATTCGGCCCTTTCGAGGCCGACACTCGGGTTCGAATCCCGATCAGAGCACCATACCATGTCACGCGTGTGCGTCCGGAGGGGCCGCGCCGCCATTTCTCAGTTCAAAACACCGCCCCCGACATCGGGGCGCCACCCATAAGCCCGTTGTTATTGCGCCCGCCAAAATCGGAACAGTATGCGAAAGGACCGCACGCCTTCCGTTCAGGAATATGCAGGGGTCCTGATCCCGAAATTCGAGTGCAGGGCGCTCTGCATGAGGTTCTTCCGGTATCTCTCGCTCTTCAAGGCGATCTCGTCCACGTTCCGACGGCTTACAATGTGCACTTCCGGAAGCTTTTTGGGGTTTGAGGCCAGCATGGCCTCCATCAGATGCCTGTCGGGGAACCGGGCGGTCCTGAGATGGTCGCGGTTCCAGTTCTCGGCAAGGTCGAACACGGCCTCTATGCCTTCGTTGTAGAACGCATGCACCAGGACGGCGGCCACGGTGCAGTCCCTGGACATGACCGCGACGTTCGACCCTCTCACGGCGAAGTCGCTGCCGTTGAACGAGAGAGACAGGCCGCTGCTGTCCCTGACGACGTCCATGGCCTGATAGTCGGTCAGATCCCCGCCGACGTATGCGGTGCCTTCCAGATCTATTTGATTTCTCTTGCTGGTCTCCAGAAGGCAGTACGCCTTCTCGTCGGTGCCCATGGTCTTGACGTCTCTCATGAGCTTCGAGACGTTCATGGAAGGGAGCCTCTCGCGAAATATGCCGTCAAGCCTCTCCACCAGCTCCACATCATCCCTCGGAAGCCTCACCTGAACGTTCAGCTTATACTCCATGGACGATAGCCTCAGCGAGCTGATCTCGGACGCAAACTCCCTCAGGGTCCGCGCTTCCTGCCTTCCCAGATCGTATGAGTCCATCTCGACCTCCGTGCAGTCCACGACCGCCCGGGGTATGGCGAGGGCCTCGCACAGGGCCATGGCGTAATGCTCGTACGCGGTCGTGTTCACAAACGTCGGCAGCATGTTGATAAGATAGCGCATGACCCTGCCGGACTCGGGCATGAGCGTCAGATCCTTCTTGGCCTGGGCGTAAAGGCCGTAATCAGTGGCCCCGAACGCCTTGAGGAACGGCGCGACGCATCTTACCGCGTCCTTGTAGCGCCCATCGTCCCGGTTCAGAAGGTGCGCGGATATGTTGTTGTAGCGTGATACGAGATCGTAGAACTTGCCGCCGTTGGGTATGAATCTCTCACAGAGGCCCCTGGTGCTGTTCCCGGGGTCTATGAAGCCCTTGCAGCTGCATATGAACTGCTTGTCGTGAGTGAGCCCCAGCTCCTCCATGTGGTTGTATTCTCCGCTCATTTTTCGTGCCTCAGCGCTTCGTCCACTTTGTCCGTCATGTCGTAAGGGCGTTCCAAGACCTTTCCGTTCTCGGTCAGGCGTTTTCGTTCTATATGAATGGTTCCTTCCGAAAACAATCTTATGGTGGAGACGATGAGCGGCAGTTCGCGCCGGACCCCTTCCTGTCTTATCTTCCTGAACAGGGGTTCGTCGACGCCTTCCCGCTCTCTGACGAGGTCAAGCGACGATGACGACAGCTTCTCACGCATATCCGACCACAGCGCGTCGAACCCGCCGCCGCGGATCGGGAATCTGCAATAGGTGAGCGCGTCGCCTCTGTCCCAATCTTCGGTGCATATGTGCAGCATCGCCCCGTGTTCCTCCGCGCCGGTGCGTATCAGCTCCCAGATCACCTCTTCCCAAGTGCCTTTGGGGCCGTCGGGAAGCGCCGGATGAAGATTGATCATGTCGTACTCGGCGCATGTGGCGTCATCCATCCACAGCATGTATCCTGCCAGGACGCCGAGGTCGAATTTATGATCTTTAGTAAGAGACCTGAGCAGTTTTCCGTATTCCGTCCTCCACGCGGGCGGGTCGCTCTTCCATAGGTCGGGGCGGAACTCTTTCCACGAGGACGTTATGAGCGGGATGCCGTACCCCCTGACCATGTCAAAGAACATCTCCCTCTGCTCCCTGCGGGGGTTGGGTTCCTCCAGATTGTTCCAGTTGCAGAATACGAAGGCGATATCCACGTCCAACGCGCCGCGCTCCTTCTCTTCCATCACCGTGCGCAGAAGGTCGCGGGAGCCCGGACCCCTGCCTGTGGAGAACCATCCCAGTCTGAACATCTTAAAAGGCTAACGATGCGGCGGTATATTTATTATGGGTCGAACGATTCGAACGAGGCCGGCACTTAAGGTCATCGGATCGCTTTCAACATTGTTGAGACCAAAATGTGAAGCACAGGCTCGGCGACCCGCAGGTGCGGGAGGCCCCTCAAAACAGGCAGGAGCCATTACAGTGTTTTTATGATCATCCGATCATGCCCATAACTCTGCTCTCAGAACACACGATTCTGTTCACAACACGTTAAACAGGAGTACGCCGTCCGAAGTGCAGAGTGTGCACCATTCTCCGTCGTGTGTTGCCGCGGACGCCATCAGGGAGTCCATCGGACCGATCATGATCATCACTTCCATCCGACGGCGTCTTTGCGAGCGAGAATACTTCCCGACGCGGCACTAACAGATCCATTCGCATCCCCACTCATGGAGACCGCATATTGCGGCAATAATAAGACCATATAAATTAAGCCCGGAACCGGTATCCAAGCAGAAAGGAGTTTGGAACCGATGTCGAAAAAGCACAGGAGGTCGAAAACATGAGTTGGGAGAGTTTTGCGGCGACGAAGGAGCCGCTGGACATCACAATGAAAGATGTGGCCATCTGCGAAGACGGGGTGTTTCGTTATCCCGGTAGGGGGTATGGAAGCTTCGCCTTCCACTCCTTCTTCCGTGCCGATGAGTATATGTTTTCGAAAGAAGTCTTGTCTGTGATCCCCCATAATCTCTGCGACGTCGGATGGATACCGACCATTGGGGACAATCTCAAATATACGGATCCGGAGACCTACCTGTTGCTGAGGATGCGTGCGCTCAATGGTGCAAGATTCATTCGCGAAGTGGTGAAAAGACAGGGCGAATTTTGGTACATCAAACTGTTCCTTGAGAATGAGGCGATCGAACACATAGATGTGGTCGAACTCACCGTCGACGATCTGGGGGCCGAGGACTTGGACAGAAATCTCCTTAAGATCGAAGAGGGCGTGTTCTATAAATTCATAGGATGATGCGAGAGTGCAGGAGATCCAAACATGAGCTGGGAGAGTTTTGCGGCGACGAAGGAGCCGCTGGACATCGCAATGAAAGATGTGGCCATCTGCGAAGACAGGGTGTTTAGTTATCCCGATAGGGGGTATGGAAGCTTCGGCTTCTACCATTCCGGCTGTGCCGGTGAGTATATGTTTTCTAAAGAAGTCTGGTCCATTATTCCACATAACTTCTGCAACATCGGATGCATACCGACCATTGAGGACAATCTCAAATATACGGATCCGGAGATCTATCTGCAGCAGAGGATGCGTGCGCTCAATGGTGCAAGATTCATTCGAGAAGTGGTGAAAAGACAGGGCGAATTTTGGTACTTCGAACTGTTCCTTGATAATCAGGTGATCGAACACATAGATGTGGTCGAACTCACCGTCGACGATCTGGGGGCCGAGGACTTGGACAGAAATCCCCTTAAGATCGAAGAGGGCGTGTTCTATAAATTCATAGGATGACGCAAAAGCAAAGGAGATCTGAAGCATGGACAGAGAGAGTTTTGCGGCGACGAAGGAGCCGCTGGATGTTGAAATGAAAGATTCGACCGTCTGTATAGACTGGGTGTACTATTATCCCGACATGAGATACGGAGGCATCGGTTTCCGCCCAATCCAGTGCGGCGAGAATATGTTTTCCAAAGAAGTTCTGTCCATTATTCCACACAACTTCTGCAACATCGGATGCATACCAACCATCGAGGACGGCCTCAAACACACGGATCCGGAGACCTACATATCGCTGAGGCTGCACGCGCTCACCGGTGCAAGATTCATTCGCGAAGTGGTGAAAAGACAGGGCGAATTTTGGTACTTCGAGCTGTTCCCCGGCAAACAGGCGATCGAACATATGGATGCGGTCGAACTCACCGTCGACGATCTGAGGGCCGAGGACTTGGACAGAAATCTCCTTAAGATCGAAGAGGGCGCGTTATACAAGTTCGTGGGATGAGATGAAAAACAAAGAAGCGGCAGTATTGGCAGTTGCGATCGTTCTGACCGCGTCTGCGTCGTTCATCGCGTGCCGGATCCTGCGGCCCGACGCAGACGAATCTCCTTTCGACTACATGCACGCCATCAACGGCGCCGCGGGATGATATTTTCATGGAGGGCCGGGCAAAGATCCTTCGGAACACAGCGGGACCGAAGCGCGGTCAGGTGTCGAATATCACCGTCACCGACGGGGTCGAGGGATCGACCTCCATCATGTGATACGTCACGGCCTTGATCTCGGATCTGGTGCGGTGTCTGGTGCGGTCCAGTCTCTCTCCCTTTGCCCTGCATATTACGTCGTCTCCGTCGAAACGGACGTCGAACTCACGGAGTATCAGGTTGTCGCAGTCTTCGATGAACAGCATCTCGGACAGGAAGGAGTACAGACGGTCCTCGGGGCAGTCCCCGGACGTGCGGACCTCCACCTCCTCCGAAGCTTCGACCCCGGAGAGATCCACGGTCCTGTCGAACAGAGCATACGCGGCGTTGGCAAAGCATTCTTCAAGCGTCCCGCCGTAAGCTCGGATCATCAGATCCGCCGTGTGCTCCATGACCTCGTATCTCATGCACACCCCGACGGCGTGCGGATTGAAAAAGGGATTCCCGCCCCGCACGCCGAAAACAGCGTCGGCATGCGGACGGCATGCGCAAATTCTTAATACGCATATCAAAGTGCGGACGGCATGCGCATAACTATCATCGGTTGCGGCTCGATAGGGTCCAAACTGGCCAAGGCCGCGGATGAGATGAACGAGGTCAAGAGGATATACCTCATGGACATCAGAAAGGACGTAGCCGAGAACGTGGCCGCCGAACTGAAGAAGGCGATCGTGGTCCATTCCGTGGAAGAGGAGCTGTACCACTGCGACCTCGTGATCGAGGCCGCCACGCAGGCGGCCGCCAAAGAGGTCCTGCCCACCGTCGTGGCCAGAGGCGTGGACATAATGATAATGTCCGTCGGATCGCTTGTGGACGACGGTTTCAGAGAGATGGTGTTCGAGAAGGCCAGAGCAAGCGAGGCGAAGGTCTTCATACCGACCGGCGCGCTGTGCGGCACGGACGGGCTGAGATCCGCATCGGGAGAGGGGTTGGACGAGGTCGAACTTGTAACGACAAAGGGCCCCAAGAGCCTTGCCGATGTTCAATATCTCATCGATAAGGGAGTGGATGTGGCAAACATCAGAGAAAGGACAGTGGTATATTCCGGGAGCGCGAGGGAAGCCGTCAGGATATTCCCCAAGAACATAAACGTCGCGGCAACGGTGAGCCTGCTGGGGATAGGGTTCGACAGGACGAAAGTGACCATAGTCCTCGACCCCGACATCAAAGACAACTCGCACGAGCTGCGTCTGAAAGGCAAGTTCGGAGAGATGGTCTGCCACACGTACAACCACCCCGAGCCGGACAATCCGAAGACATCCCACCTTGCCACCCTTTCGGCGATATCCGCGCTGA
>JAITQH010000031.1 GCA_031288985.1 Candidatus Methanoplasma sp.
TCCTCCGAACACCGAGGCGCCCTCGGTGAACGAGCTGGACACGGCGATGGCCGGCTCCTTGAAATGCCTTGACAGCACGGTCCTGTGATACGAGGCGCAGCCCTGCGAGCCATGGCTCAACGGCATGCATCCGTGAACTCCCAGCGCGGCGTACAAAGCCCCGACGGGCTGGCAGGTCTTGCAGGGGTTGATCCTGAGCGCTATGCGGTCGACCGAATTTGCCGGCGTAAAGTCGAGCATCAGTTCCTGCCCCCTTCGCAGACGGCGCCTTCCAGTACGGTCTTCGTTCTCCACTTGGGAGTCACAAGGCGCCATGCGGGGATGGTCATCCCCATGACGAGATCGCGTCCGAAGTTGTACGCCCCGGCGTATCCCGCATAGGGGCCGCTGTAGTCGTAGGAGTGTATCTGCTTGGAATATATCCCGTGCTTTTCGATGATGTACTTGTCCTTGATCCCGGAGAAGAACATGTCGGGCTTGAGGGTGCGCATTATCATGTCCGCCTCCGCCTCGTTGAGGTCGTCGACGATCAGACCGTCCGTCATGTCGGGCATCATTCCTGCGTAATCCTCGGTGATGACGCCTTCCGCCTCCAACTCCCTGCGCCTGTCGGCGTCAAGGAAGCTGCGGAAATGCTCCGGGTCGGGTTCCACCGTGATCGAACCGATGTTCTTGTTGTCGGCGTCGTCCTTGATGGTGGGTATGACCTTTCTTCCCTCGTAATCGTCCCTGTGCGCAAATTCGTATCCCGCCATAATGGTCTTGACCCCCAGCTCTTCCAGGAGCTTCCGGTAATGGTGCGATCTGGATCCGCCGCTGTATATTGCGGCGGTCTTCCCTTCGAGGACCGTCCTGAAACGCGCCATGTCGTCTGCGATCGCCGCGGTCTCTTCCGCGATGACCTGCTCGACGCGTTCGCTGAGTTTCGGATCTCCGAAATAGCGTGCGACGCAGCGAAGCGACTCCGCCGTGGACGCCACTCCGATGAAGTTGACCTTCAGCCAATCGATCCCGTAGCGGGTCTTCATCATCTCCGCGATGTAGTTTATCGATCTGTGGCACTGGACCAGGTTCAGAGTGGCCGTATGCGATCTTGCGATGTTCTCGTAGCTGCCGTCCCCTGTGAATATCGAGACGACCTCGATCCCGCACTTCCTCAATATCCGCTCCGTCTCCCATCCGTCCCCGCCGATGTTGTACTCTCCAAGCAGGTTCACGGAGATCTTCGGAGGCGCGGGAGAGGTGGCGTCCGCCCCGATGACGCGGCGCATCAACTGGTTGTTGGCGATGTGGTGGCCTCCGCTTTGGCTCACGCCCTTGTAGCCTTCGCAGCTGAAGGCCATGCAGGGTATGCCGTATTCGGCCTCTATCTGCGTCGCGATGGAGTGTATGTCATCGCCGATCAGCCCGATGGGGCAGGTGGAGCAGATCATTATCGATTTCGGCTTCTTCTCGAAAGTGCTCATGGCCTCGGCGACGGCGGTCTTCAGCTTCTTGTCGCCGCCGAACACTATGTCCGATTCCTGCATGTCGGTGGAGAAACAGTACTGCGTCCAGGACCCCTCAGGATCCCGCGCCTTGTTCCTTCTGGTTCCCCAGGAGTAGAACCCGCATCCGATCGGCCCATGGGTTATGACCAAGGTGTCCTTCAGCGGCCCCAGCACCACGCCCTTGCACCCGGCGTAGCAGCACCCGCGGTGCGTCATTATGCCCGGTATCGCTCTGGTGTTGGCGGATATCGGCTTCTCGGACTCGCTTGGGTCGATGACGGTCATGTGCTCCTTGCGGTTCTTGTAGACCTTGGGGTCGTACTTTTCCAGGATCTTATCGGTTACCGGCATGTCATGCCCCCATCGACTCCCCGGTGCGGACAATATATGATTCCGCCACCGGCAGGACGAAGATCCTTCCGTCTCCGATGTTCCCTGTTTTGTTGGCATTCACGATTATATCGACGGCGCGTTCGGCGTCGGCGTCGTTCACGACGATCATCAGGAACCTCTTCGCTATGAGGCGGGAGTTCCTGAGAAGTATCTCGTCCACCGGCGAGTTCAGGATCTCGTTGGGCACGCCTTCTATGACGGCGGGGAGCATCCCCCACCCCCGTCCGAGGCACGCCTTGGCCGTGAACCCCGGGAACCCCGCTTCGGCGAGGGCGTCCCGCGTGGCGCCCATCCTGTCCGGCCTTATGAAGGCCACGATCTCCATCATGATCACACCGCCGGATCCTTCTCGCCCGTGCTTATGGTGTACGATGACGCAATGGGCACCACGAAGATCCTTCCGTCTCCGAAATGGCCGTTCTCACCCGTGCGGGCGCCGCGCAGTATGGTGCGTATGACCTCGTCCTTATGCTCGTCCGCCACCGCCACCATGAGCATTTCTTTGGGTATCTCGTCGTAATGGATGTCGCCGATCTTGATCCCGCGCTGCTTTCCGCGTCCGAACACTTCCATCTTCGTCATTCCCGGGAATCCCGCGTCCAGAAGATCCGACATGACCTTTGAGACCTTCTCAGGTCTGACTATGGCTTGAATAAGGAACATGATATCATCCCGCCAGTCCGAACTCCATGAGGAGCTCTTCCAACCTTTCCTGCGCCATGGGGCGGGGAATGGTAAGATTCCTGTTGGCGTCTATCTTCCGGGCAAGCTCCCTGTATTCCTCCGCCTGCGCGGTGTCGGGGCAGTAATCGATCACGGTCTTCTTGTTGATCTCGGCCCTGGTCACGTCGGGGCTTCTGGGCACGAAGTGTATCATCGTGGTCCCCATCTCCTTCGCCACGGCGGCCACCAGCTCCGCCTCTCCCTCCACCTTGCGCGAGTTGCATATCAGGCCGCCCAGACGGACGCCCCCGGTGTTGGCGTACTTGGAAACGCCCTTGGCGATGTTGTTGGCCGCATAAAGGGCCATCATCTCTCCGGAGCACACGATGTAGATCTCCCTGGCCTTGCCCTCTCTGATCGGCATGGCGAACCCGCCGCACACAACATCACCCAGAACGTCGTAGAATACGTAGTCGAGATCGGGAGTGTACGCTCCAAGCTTCTCCAGCAGGCCGATGGATGTTATGATCCCGCGGCCGGCGCAGCCGACGCCGGGTTCCGGCCCTCCGGACTCGACGCATCTGATGCCCTTGTATCCGGGCTTCAGGACGGCGTCCAATTCTATGTCCTCGCCCTCGTCCCTGAGGGTGTCAAGGACGGTCTTCTGTGCCAAACCACCCAATATAAGGCGCGTGGAGTCCGCTTTCGGGTCGCACCCGATGATCATGTTCTGCATACCGAGCGCTTCGGCGAGGCCCGCATTGAGATTCTGCGTTGTTGTCGACTTTCCTATTCCGCCCTTACCATAGATGGCTACCTGTCTCATTTCTATCCTCCGTTTAGTTCGATGTGCAACGCTTTTACGCAATTTGACATCAATCGTTGCTAATTACACAATTATATATAATATTTCGTATTTTTATGCTCCATTGTATAGTATCTAAATTAATTAATAGACAAATGTCTAATAACATAAGATAGATACGACACATGACTATATGAGATAAACGAGGCGCTGATGTGATGTTTCGTCACATTGCGAATCGTTTGGCAACAGATGTGGGAAAAATGTGCGAAAGAACAAAGATGGCAGTGATAGTCGCGAAGGACGGCTCGGTGTGCGCGGCAGACGAAGGCGCGGAGATCGTGAAGTACGGGAAGAGGAACGGCATATGGGAAGAAGATTCGCGCGTCGGATTTAGGATCGACCTTTCTTCGGGGCTGCTTGCGGCCAGGGGATCGGCGGAAGAAGCGTGCAGGAGCCTTGCGGACTGCAAGGCGGTGATAGGGACGTCGGTGGCCGGCGTGCCGTATCAGATATTCGATCGCGGCGGCCTTGCGATATTGGAGCCGGCGTCGTTCGACCCTTCCGATCTGCCGCATCTGGAGAAACTGCTGGACGGCCGCCCCGAGAGCACGGACGCGGTCGGGCCGAAGGCCGTCGATTCCGAAGGGAATTATGAAATGGATATGATATCGGCGCAGAATGCCCACCCGGAACTCTCGTCCAAGATGCTTCTGAAAGAATTCTTGGAGAGGACGCCGTTCCTTTCGCTGGAGGTCCGGTGCAGGCACGCGCCGCCGTGGATCGAGGCCATGGAGGATCTTGAGCTGTCGTCCGTGAACGGCCCGGACGGAACTCTGCTCACAATAAGAAAAAAGACCTGCCGGAGGAATCAGGATTGATGCTGAAGGGCGTAACAGCGTCCGTGCATGACAGGAACTCCGTCCTGCTGACGCTGAACGAGAAGAATACAATATCCACGAAGGCGGGCGTCTTCGTCCCGCAGTACACCGAGTCCGACGTGAGGAAGAGATACAACGGGTCGATGGCGGTATACACCGGAGGATCGGTGAAATCGATAACATTGGAAGAGAGGTCGCAGGCAGAGACGCCGCTGGGCGCGATACCGGCGGAATTGGTCACGTTCTACGAGTCCGGAGAGCTGAAGCGGGTGTTCCCCGTCAACGGGAAGATAAGCGGATTCTGGACGGAAGAGGACGAGAAGACCCTATGCCCCGTTCTGGAAGTTCCGCTGCCGTGCGGAACCGTGGCCGCCAGATTCGTGAACATCTCGTTCTACGAGAACGGAAGCGTAAGATCCGCCACGCTGTGGCCCGGAGAAGAGCCGGAGATAGAGACGCCTGCGGGCATGATGAGGATGCGGACGGGTGCGTCGTTCCATCCCAACGGGAGGCTGAGGACCACAGAACCCGCCGGACCGACCCCGGTCTCCACACCGATCGGAACGATGTCGGCATTCGACTCCGACGCCATAGGCGTCAACGCGGACGTCGGATCGCTGGAATTCTCAGACAAAGGGGAGATAAGGAGTCTGAGAACAGTGAACAGCGGCGCGGTCGTTCTGACCGGCGGGACCGAACGCAGGTTCTTTCCCGGGATACGTCCCAGCCTTCTGTCGGCATCGGGATGGGAGGTCGATCCGCTGACCGTGCGTTTCGACGGCGACGAGGTCAGCTTCGACGGCGGAGAGAGATTCAGGATCGCAGACCACGCTTTCAGAATCGAGAGGCGCGCGGTCGGAATGCCTGTGGACATAAGCGGGATGACCCCCCGGACGGGCCTCTGACTGTCCCCGCTCACAACGCGCCGTCTTTCCCGTCCGCCGTCCCGAAAGAATGTCCGCAATCGGAACAGAATTTGAGAGAAGTTCCGAACGTTGCGCCGCATTCAGGGCATTTGAACTCATCGCAGACGATGGCGGCGTAATCCTGCCCCAGTCCTGTGGGCATCGATAGGATAAAGACCGTCCCTTTGCGCCCAAGGCCGTAATCCTTGGTCTTGCATTGTCTGCCGCAGATGATGTTCGAAATGCCCATAAGGATGAAGAGCAGGGCGGTGAGCCATGACCCCGCCGACACCGCGATGAATGTTAACGAGTCGACGACGTACTCGCTCCCTCCACCGTATACGAGAATATGCCCGTTGGTGAACGCATTCAGTATGTACAGCGAGACCAGCGCCACCGCCGCCCCCGCGATCAAGGCCGCCGCGCCGTTCGCAGCGATCGTTTTTGAGGAT
>JAITQH010000116.1 GCA_031288985.1 Candidatus Methanoplasma sp.
AACCGCATACTCTCGCCCATGCAGGGCAGCGTGCTGCTGGATTCCAAGGACGTTGCCGATATGCGTTCCAGAGAACTTGCGAAGGTCATGGGGTATGTTCCCCAGAATGCCGTCAATGAGTTCTCCACACCAACGGTCTATGAAGTGGTCATGATGGGCCGCCGCCCTCATTCCGTGGGTTGGCAGAGCAGCGAGAAGGACGACGCGATCGTCTGGGAGTCCCTGAAAGAACTGGGGGTGGAGGATCTGGCCTCCCGCCCCTTCAACAGGCTCAGCAGCGGGCAGACGCAGCGCGTTCTGATGGCGCGGGCGCTCACTCAGGAAGCCAAGATACTCCTTCTGGACGAGCCCACAAGCAATTTGGACATAAGATACCAGATCGAGGTGATGGACACGGTTCGCGGCCTCGCCGAGAACAAGGGCGTGGGAGTGTGCGCCATAATACACGACATGGACGCCGCCATGAGGTATTGCGATAAGATAATCATGCTTGACAAAGGCATGATCGTTGCCGCAGGGAGGACCGTCGACGTCCTGACGCCGAAGAACATACTTGCGACGTACGGCGTAAGCGTTGCGGTGGACACCAACTACGGCCGCCCGCACATAATCGTTCTCTGAGGCGCCGATATGGATCTTGTGAAAGAGTGGATGCATATGCGCGAAAAACACCCCTTTTTCGGAGAGGGGCTGAGCAGAGAGAAGATCGCAGACATATGGGACAGGTCGGCCGAGACATACACCGACGGCAGGATGGGAGGAATACCCGATATGATCGTCAAACATATGGCCGACAGGCGGATCCTCAGGAAAGATATCTCGATCATGGACATAGGGTGCGGACCCGGAACGTACGGACTGAGATTCTCGCCGCTGTCCGAGAGCGTGATATGCCTGGACAGGTCGCAGAGCATGCTGAACCGCCTTATGGAGCGATGCGGAGAGTGCGGCATGGACAACGTTTCATGCGTCGCGGCGGATTGGGAGGATTATTCTTCGGATGCCAGATGCGGCGTGGCGTTCTCTTCCCTGTGTCCGCCGCTGAACTGTCCGGAGAACCTTCTGAAGATGGAAGATCATGCCGTCGAGTGGTGCGTCTACGCCTCGTCCATGACCGACGACCGCGGATCGGTGCACATGGACATATGGAAGGAGTTCGGAAGGGATTACACCTTCAACGGATACAACACGGAATATCCGTACAGGTACCTGTCCTTCGCAGGACGCGATCCGGAGCTGACGGTGTTCGAGGTTCACGAACCATTTGAACAACCCGCGGAGGAGACGGTCTCATTCGAGACGAAGAAATTCTCTGCGTACGAGTTTACGGGGGCGGAAGCCGAATCCGTCATCAGAAAGGTTGTGGAAAGGCATTCAAAGGACGGAATGGTGAGGTTTGAAGGAATAAAGAGGATAGGACTCCTCAAGTGGAGGCCTCCCGGATCCTGATCTGCGCGCCATCGGACGCGCACGCGTCCGCGGTTTGCAATCCCTGAAACCGTGCCGCAACAAGCGAACGCCGTCCGATTTCAGAACAGGGGGCACGACCTCTTGCTGCGGGGGTTGACGTCCACCACGAGCGGCCAATATCCTCTGAACAACTTCTCTCTGTCTTCGAACTTTTCCAGCTTCGCCCTCGCGGAGCTTGCGAGATTGTACACTGTGGCCTTTGTAACGCCCAGGGCCTTGGAGAGATCGTTGGTGGATTCGAATCTGTCATCCGCCAGATAAACCCTGGCCTCGGCGTAGCTGAGGCCTCCGTTCTCCTGCAACATCCAGAGGGCCATGCCGTATCTGATCTGTTGAAACTCTTCGTGGGAGCACTCGCCGCCGTATGAAAACTCTGCGTCCATTACCATGAATATATCAAATATTCAATGAGTATTTATTTCTTTTTATTAAGTGTATCATATAATTCAAGAGCTGTTCAAATTCTCATCCTCTTTGTTGCAATGTGCGTCCTGAGGGACTCCCAGTTCGGAGGTTTATGGCCGTTCGCTCTGCATCCAGCCGGCAGATCGTAGGGGGAACTTCTTCGTCGGATATGCGGCAGCGAACTGCGCCGTCGCCTTGCCGTAAAACTCAGAAACGTCCGGCGCGAACCCCGGAATTTCGGGAAACGCAAAATCAATGACCGTACCAGAACAGGATGGTGGACAAGGCGAGATTCGAACTCGCGGCCTCTGCCTTGCGAAGGCAGCGATCTACCGGGCTGATCTACTTGCCCATCTTGAGTCGTGAGAGTCAGGCATAGAATATAATCTTTATCCCTGTTTTCTTCAGGACATGCTTTCGCATCGGTCTCCGTTGCGAGAAGGAAGACAGACTTGTTGAAAGACAGAGGATCGCTGTCCAAAAAAGGGAACACGAGATCCAACACTTGGACTGTCGAACGCGGCAGATGACAATTGCATCGGTGGGTGTGAACACAACGAATCTTCAATTTTGCAACATCGAAGTTTTGAGTGGTTTTTCACATCGGAGATGCTTGGGAGAATGTTTCTGCCTGCGGAGTCCGTGAAGAACATTGCGCGTTTGAGTCCGCAGGCGCATCGATCCGGAAAGGGTGCGATGCGCAGGAACTGTGGAACGGCGGCAAATCTCCGCATTGCATCCAAAGTTCGGCGGGAGCCTGTCCTACGCCTGAAAGAGGAATCGCCCTGTTTCCACGATGCGGCCCCATTGAAATGGGCTATGCGCACCCGGATGATGCGGGCAGTGTTTTTGAGGTTTGGGAAAGAGTTTGGAGTTCGTTTCGCGGTACCCGCTCCCCGATCAATTCTTGCGGCCGTTCAGAGTTCGCAGCGCCTGCTGAGGTCCGTCGGCATGTACATCGGGCGCACGGGGTATCCTGCGGTCTCCTGCTTTATGCGTTCGATCAGACCTTCTACTGTGACGGCGGCATCCTTGTTCTCGGATCTGACGTAAGCCTTTAGGCTCCCGCTCTTCACTTCTTCCTCGCCGATGACGGCCGCATACGAACACCAGTCCTGCTTGGCCCTTCTGACCTTCTTGCCGACCGTCGCGTCCGTGTCGTCGATGGACACGCGTATGCCCGCCGCTCTCAGCTTTGAGGCCATATCCTGCGCCGCTTTTACGAAATCTCCCGTCAGGGGCATCAGACGCACCTGTTCCGGAGTGATCCACGTGGGGAGGTATCCGGGCACTCCCGTCTTTTCTATGCCGACCGCAGTGTCCAAATGAGAATACATGAACCTCTCTATGGAGCCTATGACCGCGCAGTGCAGTATCACCGGGTATTGTTTCTCGCCCTTCTCGTCGGCATAGGTTATTCCGAATCTCTTCGCATTCCCTATGTCTATCTGAACCGTGCCGATCTCTCTCGGTCTGTTCATCTGGTCAAGCAGGTGATACTCTATGTTCACGGTCCAATAGTAGTTGATGCCGTCAGGATACAGGTGGATGAGCGCGTCCTTCTTGTGCTGTCTGCACAATTTGACGATGAGATCCTTGTTGTCCTCGTAGGCCTGCCTGGAAGAGAAGTTCACGAGCATGTCGTAATCCCTTCCGATGTTCTCTATCTCCCAATAGATCTTGCCGTCCAACAGCGCAAAGTAGTCCTGCGCTTCGGGGACGTCCCTGCAAAGCACATGGAAGTCGGGCATGTTCAGCCTTCTCGATCTGAAGCAGAGCATGCATTCTCCGGACTGCTCGAGACGATATGAGTCCGCCACTTCGAACGCCCCAAAAGGCATCTGTTTGTAGCTGACGTTCCAATTGCGGATCATGGCGAACTGCTGGTGGCATGCCGCGTATCTGAGCACAAAGCTCTTCTTGCCGGTGCTCACGGTGTAGAGCCTGTCTCCGAAGAGATCCGCGTGCTCTTTGACGGCGGGCTCGTCCAAAGAGAACATGTTGGTCCCCTTGACGTTGTAGACGTCTATGCCCGATGAGTTCACGATCTGCGTCGCATAATCCGAGATAAGATCGAACATCATGGCGCCGTGGGGCGCGAGGCACATGTGGCCCGCGTCGGACATCGACTCCCACTGGATGCCGAACTTCCTGCAGAGCCTGAGGTATTCGGGTTCGCCTGCGGCGGGGGCCTCTTTTCCGAGAGCCTCCTTGTCGATCTTGAACTTCATGCAGTCCGATCCTCCGGAGTAATCTCCGATCTCTATTTCCTTCCCTTCAGGGGTGAGGACGAAATAGGAGTCCTTGCCTTTGGGTGCGGATTTCTCCTCTTTTCCCTTGAAGTCTCTGGACAGCTCGGACAGCGGGTGCCCCTTGCATTTGACGTCGAACGCTTTGTACCATCCGAACGGTGCGCGTATGACCTCTGCGCCTGACGCGGCCACCATGTCTCTGATGAGATCGAGAAGCTCCACGCTCGCCTTTGGGCGGGCGAGATCGCTGCTCAGATGAGCATACGGATAGAGGAGCACGCGTTCGGCTCCAACCTTCTCTTTGGTGGAAAGTATGTCCTTGGAGGCCTCGGCGGCCACCTGGGGGATCTTCTTCTCATCGTCGCTTTCGACGGTGATGAAGACCACCAGAACCTCCTCCATCTTCCCGTTGTGCAGCTCTGCGGGAATGTCTTCGGCCGCTTTCGTCTTTTCTTTTGCCTCGAACTCCATCGAGTCGGCGTGAATGTACAGCGCTCTCATGAGACCATTGTTCCTTTGAATTCCGACAACTTCCCCACAGAAAGGGAGCCGTCACTTTTACTCGCATATTATGGGGAGTATTAATAAGGTTGTAATGTCGGCCGTACGCCCGCTCCCCGCGCCGGGAACAGGCGTCATTCCGCATTGTTCGGCCGCGCATTCGGCCGTCGGCCATGTTGCAGTTCTGAACCGATCTGCACTTATGAATACTGCCGCCGGACGCCCGGAATGTCCGCGGCGGTGATCCCGGTGATCAGAGACTCGTCGGCCATGCAGGGAACGATGGGAGGCAGGCGGCCGCAGGAGGCGACCGCATCGCCGCAGAACGTCAGGCACCAAACCACCCCCGGTATTCCGCAGACGCGCTCTGATGCGGGGCCGACGGCATCCTCCCCGGTCACCAGATTCCCGAACAGCGTTGCGCACGCGTCCGCCAGGGCGGCGTCGCCGCACATGACCGTGCATATCCTGCTCCGCCCAAAGGAGACGGACGGCCCGATCTCCCCGGATGACGAGCATATTCCTCTTATGCGATCCGATGGTTCCACCACCGCGCATACATGAGGGGAGCCGCTTCCCGCAAACAGCCCCACCCTCAGCGGACGGTCGTTCAGGAAGGCAATGTCCCCACCGTTGTCCACCACGGCGTACTCCGCCCCGTTGGACGCCATCGCAGACACGGCGTATTCGGATATCGCTCCCGCCACCGCCGCCATGGGGCCGACCCCCGCCGACACGGAAGCTCTGCACATGCCCGCCACCAAAGGATGTTCGTCTTTCGACGGGGGATACGGATCGTAAGTAATGCCGAAGAACGGATCCTGAACGATCTTGAGCTCCACGGCGCGTCTTGCCTCGAATATCGCCTCTTCGGCAATTCTTATGTATCTTTCCTCGGAACAGATCGCGACGGCGGTCTCCTTCACCTCGAAGTGCCGGCGGACAACGCGGCTCATGATCTCCCCGCGCGGGAAACAAAACGCTCCTTTATCGCCCGCGCATCCAACGGAATGTTAGGGCTGTCGGAGTTGCCGGGGCGTATCAGCACTCGGATGAACCTCGCGCCGCTGCCCGAAACGGCGTCCTAGATCTCTTCTGAGGTGTGCACCGTGCGCGTGTCCTTTATGCCGAACGCCTTCGCCGCCAGTTCAAGATCGGATACGGCGTAGGCGGGAGTGATCTGATTTCCGGTGGATCCGAACGTGCCGTTGTCCAAGCAGAACACGGCAAGGTTATCGGGGGACTCCGACGCCATCACAGGAAGCACGGAAGAGCCGAGAAGGCTGCCGTCCCCGTCGATGACGATCACCTTCCCGGAAGACGACAATGCGATCCCCAATCCTATGGGCGTGGCTTGGGTGTAGCTCCCGAGCATGTAGAAATTGAGGGGGCGGTCCCCGCAGGCGAACGTCTCTTTGGACGGCACCCCTATGTTGGAGACGATGGCCGTCTCTTCATCGGCGGAAGAAACGATGGCCCGTATCGCGTCAAGTCTGGAAAGCTTCGGCTCCGGGAGATCCCGTTCGTACAACAGGGACGATCCTGTACGCCGCGGAGGGAAATCAACGGTTTGAGGGGGAGGCTCCCCCCACACGCTCGGAGTTATCAATATCACGCTTGCCGTACTGTTGTCGAACGCCTCTTTGACGGCCGCATGGATGCCGTCGATATCATCGGCGGATCTTACGGCCAAGGACGGTATACCGTAATTTCGGAGCATACCCTCTATTCCGGCGTTGAATGGGATCTGAGCGGGGATGGTCTCATTTTCCACACCCCTCCAGCTTGCCAATATCGGAAGCGGGAACCCATACAGCGACGTAAGGGACATGATCGCGTTCATCATGTTCCCCAGTCCGGAGCTCTGTATGGACATTATCGGCCTCTTCCCTGCGAGGCATATTCCGGCGCATATGCCCACG
>JAITQH010000035.1 GCA_031288985.1 Candidatus Methanoplasma sp.
CCCCCTGTACCGGCATACCCGCCGGGTTCACTCGTTATGGTATAGCCAAAGTATGGGATATTGTTTCTTTTGTCAACAACATGATATAGTCATTGATAAAAGGGAAGAAAATGGTAAAAGCGGTTTTTCCGGGCACTTTTGATCCGCCTACACTGGGGCATTGCAATATTATTGAACGTGTCGCGCCTTTATTTGGTGAAGTGGTCGTTATTATAGCCGAAAATCGGCGCAAAGCGCAGCTCTTTTCACCAGCCGAGCGGCTAGACCTGTTAACAGAGCTGGTCGCAGCCTATCCTACCGTGTCGGTTATGCTTTGTGATTCTCTTATAGTCCACTGTATGAAGAGAATTGATGCCAGAGTGATTATTCGGGGAATACGGGGAATAGCGGATTTTTCTTATGAAGAGGAGATCGCATTGGTCAATCGGCTTCTTGAGCCGGGCATTGAAACCTTTTTCATAACGGCGGATCCGGCATGCCGTACTGCGCCAGGCGTTTTGCGTCCTCTGCCGTTTCTTCCGGGAAACCCCGCCATAAGCCATTCCTGGGAAAGCCAGTACGAGCGTGACTTGTTTGACGGAGCCCCTCTCCTTGATGAATTCATCCGGTCTGCATGTCAGCCCCGGCGCGATCTCGCAGACCACGAACAGCCTGTCATACTTTGACAGATCTGTTTTTTCCACACTGTGCGCGTCAATGAACTTTGTCGGCGGCCTTGTCTCTCCGACCACCATTTTCTTTATCTGAGCAAGATAATTGTCGCCTCCGAAATAGACGCCGGACGCCTTTCTTTCCCCCGGGACTTTGCTTATTCTCACTATAGCGGATCTCATAAGCGCACCGATGCAATGGATTTTGAAACACGACGCTTGCCGCAGTGTTGAGCAGAAGCCATGCCTTGATTGGGGTGGCGAGCGTCGTGATCAATTAAGTAGGTTCTTCCGACGGAGCCTGTTCGGGCCCAAGCGGCGAACTCGGATGCGGCCGTCAGAGAACGCCGGCCCGCCACAGCATTACACACATTGCAACCGATCCAAGCAACAGCACGGGAATTGTAAACATCCATCCGATCCTGTTGGTCATCTTATAGACCTTGTATGCTTTGTCCTTCGGCGGAGCCTCGCCGTAAAATCTCTCGGCGTGGATCCCCTCGTCCGCCAGCGGCTCTATCCAGACATACAGCTTCATGCCGCCGTCTTCGCAATGCATGATGTGCGTCTGTTCCGTCTTGTTCCGAATCTCGATCGCGTCTCCCGCGGTCAAATGCAAGGTTATCTGCGAACCCCTGTATATCTTGGCGGTCTCGTTGCCGTTCACAACGACGAACAGAGGTTTGAGATTCACGCAATATTCCGAACACTCGATGACGACCTCGCAGTCTCCGTCGGTCGGCGCCGCAGTCGGCTTTCGGGCGGGGAGTATCGCATCCAATGAGAAATAGATCGCCATGCCCATGAAAAACACCGCTAAGACGGCCCCTGCGAGAAATACTCCGTTCTCATTGTCGATGAAATATCCCGCTATCACCACTGCGGCCACCGGAACCATAAGTTTCATCTGCAGTTTGTCTATTTCCGACACCATGATCCCCCATCCCTCCCGATGCGGATTGTGGTTTGTCTTATATTATCTTTCCAAACTGCGCCTGCAACGGATCGTTTGATGGCCGCAAGTTGCTTTGAATATGCATTGAATAAATGAAATACAAAAAAAATTTTGAGTTAAGCGGTTTGTCAGCTTTCGCTTAGGAAGACCCAGATCATCAGGAAAAAGCCTAGTATGAGCATCAGGTACGATATGATCCATCCGGCGGTGAAAGCTCTTCTGAGCTTTATCGGGTCCTCCGTTACAGATCCCACGCGTTCCTTCAGCGATCTCACTCTGCGGCCTCTCCTTTCCTTTTGAGGTGCTTCAGGCGGGTGGTGTTCTCCCTTTCCATCTCTTCGAGACGGAACTTGACGAACCTCTCCGATTCCTTCAGCTCGGGTATGATCTTGAACTCGAGCGCGTTGACCCTTCTCTTGGTCTTCTCGATCTCGTCCAGCAGCTTCTTCATCGTGGTCTCGATCTCGGCCGCACGGACCAGCGTGTCGAGAAGCTTCTCGAACGCGACCGCGGCCTCTTCGATGTATGCCGAGGTCGAGATCACTCCATACCCCTTGTCCACAAGGTGCGTGTGTATGGAGGTCGCCTCGACCTTGGGCACCATCATGCCCATGATGCTCTTGCTGCCCAGCTTGACCTGCGGTTCCGATTTGAGCGCGTATGCGGCGCTCTTCACGGCGATCTCGCCTTCGACGACACGGGCGATGGTTATCTTCTCCATCGCCGCCTCGTAGTCCGAAGATACACCCGCGCGCATCTTCCTGGCCTTCTCCATGACCTCGAAGAACTCGATGATGAGGCCGTCCCTCTTCATCTTCATGATCTTGTATCCGCTCTGGGACAGCTTGATCTTCTTCTTGAGGTCCAGAAGGACCGAACGTGTCGGGGTGACTTCTTTGCTGCTCATGGGTCTCACTTGTTCAGGTACGTCTCGAGGTACTTGCGGTCGATCCTTGTCAGCTGGTCGACGTCAAGCTCTCTGAATATCTCCCAGGCGATGTCAAGGGTGTTCTCGATGGAACGATCCTCGTCGATGCCCTGGCGGACGACGCGGTCCTCGAAGAGGTCTGCGAAGTCAAGGAGCTTTCTGTCCTTTGCGGAGAGGGAGTCCTTGCCGACGATGGCCACCAGTCCGCGGAGGTCCTTTCCTTCGGCGTACGAGGCGTACAGCTGGTCGGACACCGCCTTGTGGTCGTCGCGGGTCTTGCCCTTCCCTATGCCTGAGTTCATCAGACGGCTGAGGGACGATGACACGTTGACCGGCGGGTATATGCCGCCGCGGTGGAGATCTCTGGACAGCACTATCTGCCCTTCAGTGATGTATCCCGAGAGATCGGGTATCGGGTGGGTTATGTCGTCTCCGGGCATGGAGAGGATCGGGATCTGCGTGATGGATCCCTTCTTTCCCTTTATCCTTCCCGCTCTCTCATACAGCTGCGCAAGGTCGGTGTACATGTAGCCGGGGTATCCGCGTCTTCCGGGCACCTCTTCTCTGGCCGCTCCGACCTGGCGGAGCGCCTCGCAGTAGTTGGTGACGTCGGTCATGATGACCAGCACCTGCATCCCGAGTTCGAATGCCATGTATTCCGCCGTGGTGAGTCCCAGACGGGGCGTGACTATACGCTCGACGGCAGGGTCGTCCGCAAGGTTGAGGAAGACCACCGCGTTCTTCAGCGCGCCGGTCCTCTCGAACTCGGACATGAACATCTGCTTCTCTTCGTTGGTTATTCCCATGGCGATGAACACCACGGCGAACTCATCGTTCTCGCCGAGGACCTTCGCCTGCCTTGCGATCTGCAACGCGATCTCGTTGTGCGGAAGACCGGACGCCGAGAATATGGGGAGCTTCTGCCCTCTGACGAGGGTGTTCATACCGTCGATGGTGGATATTCCGGTCTGGATGAAATCCGCCGGACTGTCCCTTGCCCAGGGGTTGATGGCCGCTCCGACTATGTCCAGGTCCTTTTCGGGAACTATCCTGGCGCCTCCGTCGAGAGGCTCGCCGGCCCCGGTGAGGACCCTGCCGAGCATGTCCTTGGACACGGGCATCTTCATGGTGTCGCCGAGGAAGCGCACGGATGCGTCCCTGTCGATCCCGGAGGTGCCTTCGAATATCTGAACGACGACCAGATCCTCGGACGAGTCAAGGACCTGCCCTCTCTTGGTGGAGCCGTCGGAAAGTCTTACGTTCACCATCTCCTGATATCCCACGGGGTCGGTCTTCTTGACGAAGACCAGCGGGCCGGCGATCTGCGATATGGTCTTGTACTCTTTGGACACGCTGACCGCGTCTTTTGTGGATTTTGTCTTTGCCATGCTCACACCCCCAGCCCTGCGAACTGGGTGTCGAATTCCGCGTCCACCGCGTCAAGTTCCGCGTCGACTGTCTCCTCGTATTTGGCCTGGTTGAATCTCTGCCTTGCGGGCAGGTAGGCTATCTTCTCGACAGGCACGCCTGCGGCAAGGGCCTTGTCCGCCAGGTCGGAATATTTCCTGATGAGGGTGAGCATCCTGTACTGTCTGCCTATGGGGCAGTACGCGTCCACCGGGTGGTACGCGTTCTGCTGCAGGTATATCTCACGGATCAGTTTTGCGACCTCGAGGGTGATCTTCTGTTCGTCGGGGAGAGAGTCGGAACCGACCATCTGCACGACCTCCTGAAGCTCCGCCTCTTTCTGCAGGATCTGCATCGCCCATCCTCTGAGCGCGGGGAAGTCCTCGGCAACGTTCTTTTTGTACCAGTTCCCGAGCTGCTTGTCGTACATGGAGTATGACGTGAGCCAGTTGATGGTGGGGAAGTGCCTTCTCTCCCTGAGTTTGGTGTCAAGCGCCCAGAACACGCGCACTATGCGCAGCGTGTTCTGCGTGACCGGCTCGGACAGGTCTCCGCCGGGAGGCGAGACCGCCCCGATGACCGACACCGATCCTGAGTCTCCGCCGAGGGATCTTGCCCTGGCGGCGCGCTCGTAGAATTCGGACAGACGCCCTGCAAGGTATGCGGGGTATCCTTCCTCTCCGGGCATCTCTTCGAGCCTGGAGGAGATCTCACGCATGGCCTCCGCCCACCTGGAGGTGGAGTCTGCCATGAGGGATACGTCGTAGCCCATGTCTCTGAAGTACTCCGCGATGGTCATGCCGGTGTAAACGGACGCCTCTCTGGCGGCCACAGGCATGTTGGAAGTGTTTGCGATGAGGACGGTCCTGTTCATCAGGGACTCGCCCGTCTTGGGATCGACCAGTTCCGGGAACTCCGTAAGGACCTCGGTCATCTCGTTGCCGCGCTCTCCGCAGCCGATGTACACCACGATCTCCGCGTCGGAGTATTTGGCCAGCGACTGCTGCGTAACGGTCTTTCCGGTGCCGAAAGCGCCGGGGATGGCCGCCGCTCCGCCCTTTGCGAGGGGGAACATTGTGTCAAGGACCCTGAGTCCTGTGATGAGCGGAACGTCCGGCTGGTACTTCTCGCTCACCGGCCTGGGAACACGGACGGGCCATTTCTGCATCAGCTGCACAGGCTGTCCGTCTATCTTGGCAACGGTGTCCTCCACCGTGAAACTGCCGGCGGATATGGAATCCACTTTGCCTTTCTTTACCGAGGGAGGGATCATGATCTTGTGAACCATCGGCCCCTCGTTCACGGTGCCTATTACCTGGCCCGCCGTTACCTCGTCGCCTTCCTTCACAGTGGGCACGAAGTCCCACTTTTTCTCTCTGTCCAGTCCGGGTGCGGTGACTCCGCGGAAGATGTAATCTCCCATCTTGTCCCTGAGGACCGGAAGAGGCCTCTGAATCCCGTCGTAAACCGACGTCAGAAGCCCGGGCCCCAGTTCCGCAACGAGAGGAAGCCCGGTGTTCGTGACCGGTTCTCCGGGCTTGACCCCGGATGTATCCTCATAAACCTGGATGATCGAGTAGTCGCCTACGATCTTGATGACCTCTCCCATGAGATTCTCTTTCCCCACGTGTACGACGTCGTACATCTTGGGCGATATCCCGGTGGCGGTCACCACAGGCCCCGCGACCCTGTAAATTACACCTTCAGTGCTCATTTATTCATCCTCTGTCTTGTATAAATCAACGCCAATAGCTCTCTTGACCTTCTCGCGAAGATCGCTCTCATCCCCTCCCACCGGCACGACCACAGGCTGGATCGAATCCATCACCTTGGCCTTGACGTTGGCGGGAAGATATTCCAGGTCCTTTGCGTCCACTGCGAGTATGCCGATATTGGCGTCGGACATCGCTTCGACCATCTTTTCCTGGTAGTTTTCCTTTCCGGCGACGAAAACGCGCCTGAGCCCGGCAAGCCTGAAGCCCAGCACAAATTCGTCGCTGCCTATGACCGCTATTTCCATCAAATCACCAGCAGCCCTTTTACGACATCTCTGTCGAGTCCGCTCTCCGCTCCCCTGGCCACGGCCCGTATGTTGTTGACCTCATTCTCCTTGTGGATCATGTAGTCAAGCACGGGTATGACCGACAGAGGGTACAGGTGCGAGAATTTCTTCGCCTGGCGCATCTCGTACTTCCTCATTCCCATGACGGCCTCTCTGATGGTGGCCGCCTTCGGGTCGAGCGAGTCTTTGATGTCCTCGTAGAAACCGATCTGCGCAATCTCGGACAGCGCCTCTTCCACGGTCTCCGCGGAAGCAAGCTGGAGCGCCAGCTTCGCGTCTATCTGTTTCCCCCCGGGAATGATGTATTTCATCACCGGTTCGCCGCGCACCCCGTCCAATTTGAGTTTCAGGATCGTCTCGAAGTTTCTTATGTCCACTTCTTTTGCGACGTAGTCTCTGAAGATGAGGGACGGTCTGTCCGTCGGTCTTATGACCTCCAACAGATGCGCGTAGTAGCGTTTGTCGAGGTAGTCCTCGATCTCCGCCAGGTTGGATCTCGCCTTGTATGCGGCGAGGACGTCCTGAGGGAAGGTTATGTGCGTCATCCTGCCGAATGCGGCGAGGATGTCGTCGTCAGCTTCGAGCGAGACCAGCTTTTCCAGTGATTCGGCGCCGAGGATGCCTGCAGGGACAAGATCCTCTCTTATCCCGTCTGCGTCCAGTCCGTAGGATTTCCCGCGGAGTACGACCTTCAGGTTCCAGTTGTCCCACTTTGTGAGATATGCCGAAACCATGTCGTACAGTCCGCCGGTCGATGCCAGAAGGATGCTGCCGAAGACGTTCGCCATGTTGGCGTACGTGGCATGCTCCAAGAGGTTCAGGCCGCTCTCCCTGTTGGCGAGGTCCGTCATCTCTTTGGTGTAGCCGGCTTCGCTGATGTAGCGCGATATCTCCTGAGGGGTCATCATCAGCATCTTGCTGTAATCGTCCTCCGCCAGGAGGTGGGCCTTTTTGGCTTTCACCCTTGCCGCAGTGTACGCGTAGTTGCTTGATTTCCCTTTGCGCCCGAACATGCGTCTCACCCGAACAGTATGTCTGACAAAGCCTTGATCTCGCGATCCCAGATTGCCTGAAGGAGCGTCTCGTACTGCATGTCGACCTCAACGGTGCCGTCCTCGTTCTGAATGATCAGACCGGAACGGATCCTGCCGTCGACCGCCACGGATTTCACTCCGAGGTCCTTTGCCGTGAACTTGTCGTTCTTGGACACGAACGCTTTGGATACTCCGATGACCGACTTGGCGGATTTGATCATCTGCTTGTATTGCTCGAGTTTCTCGGACTCGGGCGCAGACTCAAGCTCCGACAGGACGGACTCGAATGCCCGGGCGAGGATCTCCTTCTTCTTCGACAGGACGATCTTCTTGCTCTCCAGCTCGGCGCTGGACAGCTCCTGGCGCTTGAGGCGCTCGACCGTTTCTCTGAGCTTCTTGTCCTCTTTTTCTTTTAACTCGGCGATGGCCGCGTCCGCCTCGGCCTGTATGGCCGAGACCTCCAGGTCCTTCTCGGCGTTTATCTCCGAGATCCTGCGGTCGGCGGATGCGATTATCTCCTTCGTGACGTTGTCTAATGCCATGGGCCGGCCTCAGACGATTACAGCACGAAGAATGCCATTATAGCTATGACGAGACCGAATATGACGATCGTCTCGGGAAGGACCACGAATATCAGTGCTCTGCCGAATACACTGGGATCCTCTGTGATCGCACCGATCGCGGCCGCGGCCGCGTCCTTCTCACCAAGGCCGGATCCGATTCCTGCGAGTCCGACTGCGAGTCCTGCTCCGATCGCTATAAGTCCTGCTTCTGTTTCTATTGCCATTATTATACCTCTTTTATTTCACTGTGTAAAATCGTTTTCTCGCGTTTGATTTTCAGGGGCTCGTACTTCACTCCGCCGCCGTCAAAGAATCTGGTCATGAACTCCACGAACTGCAGCCTGAGCGCGTGCAGCCCGGCGGAGAGTATGGCCAGGATCCATACGACAAGATGAAGGAGTCCCAACATCAACAGTCCGATGATGAGCATTATGGGACTTACGTGGAAGTCCGGGGTGTTTATCCCCATGATCATGCCGAACACGATGTAGTTGAACGCCAGCGCCATGCCCGCTTTGGACATGCCTATGGCCGCAAGACGGGCATATGAGAGCACATTCCCGATGAGTCCGGGCAGCTCGATCACCGCCTGCGCGCCTTCCGTCTCGAAGTTTATCACCGTTCCGATCAAAGTGAGCACCCCTCCGACTGCGACCAGGTACAGGGTGAGACCCTCGAACCCGTCGCCGTCGAACAGCACTCTTGTCAGACCGTAACACAGCACGACTATGCCTGTGAAAGCTATCAGCCAGCCTCCCTTCTCGAAGAGGGCCGCCTTGGGGCCGTGCTGTCTTGCCTTGTTGAGTATTCCGCATACGTATGCCAGAACCAGATGGATCAGACCGATGTACACGGAGATCTTGAGGAGGAACGTGACCTCCACAAGCTTCCCGACGCCGTGGTGGACGATGACGCCGTGCTCGTTGTGAACGATCTCGGGCAACAGGCCCTCAAACCAGGCGGGGAAGTCAACTTTAAGAAGCGCGTCCCATGAGACCTCTTTTCCGCCTGCGGTTATCAGCTCGTCCGCCACGCCCACAAAGTGCATTCCCAGGGCTTCTCCGAAGAAGAAGAATCCGAACAGGAACGCCCATATGCCTCCGAAGAAGAGGACGGTCGCGATGGCGCGCCAGTCCTTGTGGCGCGTGGTCTTCAGGCCGAATGCGCCCAGGATTATGAAAGGAATTGCGTAACCGCAGTCTCCCACCATGAATCCAAAGAACAGCGGGAGGAAGAATGTGAGCAGGATGGTCGGGTCTATCTCCTGATATTTGGGGACGGACACGAGGCTCACTGCGTACTCGAACTCCTTTGCCACGAGGCCGTTGTTCTGCTTTGTGGGCGTCTTTTTGAATCTCTCCTCGGCATTCTCTTCGTCATGAAGGTTCCTGCCGCGGGTCTCCTCGATCTCGACATGGACGTCCCTGCCGAGTCTGGACTCTATCTCCGCCTTGACGGAATCGGCTTTCTTCGCCGGAACCCAGGCGTCCAAGATATAGGAGTAGTCGCTGACTGCGATCCTGAGCGGGACCTCTCCTTTGTTTATCTGTATGGAGAGTTCCTCGTCGGACGCTCTGAGGAATGTCTTGTACTTTTCCCTGTGGTCGTCCAGCTCATTCCCGATTGCTTTCAGTTCCGCGTCCAGCGCGGTCAGGCGCTGTTCCGCCGCCGAAAGTGCGGCGGTGGGGGATCCGGATCCTTCGGGAACTGCCGCTTCCGTGAATCCGAACTCCGAGAGTGCGGCCGCGGTCTTGTCCCTCTCCGAGGCCCTGACGAACGCCGCAACGGCCCCGCCTTCCTTCTTGCTGAAGGAGACGAAGTACTCTGCGTCGGGCAGGGATTTCAGAAACGGCGACGGGTCGCTGTCAACGGAACCGACGATCGAAGCGATCGAAGAGTATCCAGAATAGAATTCAAGATCAATGGGAAGTTTCGCAAGAATACCCAGGTTTTTCTTTTTGGAGTTTAGTTCGGCGATCTGTTGGTTGAGGTCGTTCCGTTTGTCGAGAGTCTTCAGAATGTCGCTCTCGACATTCTCGACGCCTCCCGAAGCGATCTGCCTCTGCACATCCCAGGCCTCGACCCCGGCCGTGTCGGTCGTTTTGCCGACGGCCAGTTCCTTCTCCATCGCCCTCACCTTAAGCAGCCTTTCGGACGCTTTGGATGTGGCGGGCAGCGGAGATCCGATGGATATTCCGTCTGCGCCGGTGGTATGATCGATCAGGTGGAGCGCTTGCACATCATAAAAGACCTCGATGGCCTCGTCAAGACGAGGCTTCGTGCCCACGATCACAACCCTGCTCATCGACTCAGGAAGCAGCATTTATGGTCCTCTCGAATTCTTTTACAAGGAAATCGTTGACTTTCTTGATTTTTTTCTCGGACGACGCCTCCAGGGATTCGGCTTCCTTCTCGCCTGCGGCGAGCGTTACTTCCTTCTCCCTGTCGATGGCGGCCTGCTCTTTCGACGTAACGGACTCATAATTGCCGCGGAGGTCGGACTCGGTGTCCCTGATCCTCTTCACAGAATCTCTGCGGGCCTCGGCTATGGCTGTTTTTTTGTCTGCTTCGGCCTTCACGACCTTGGCTGCGGCCTCTGCTTCGGCCGCCTTTATTTCCGATAGTATGTCAGTTCGGCTCAATTTACACTCCCCGACTTAGTGCGCTTCGTATCGCATGATTGTACTTAAGGCTAATCGTTCATTCACTGCGCGGCAGAACGTCAGATGTCGATTCCTCCGTTGTCGGGAAACCGGCGTATCTTCATCTGGGTCTCGGACAGCAGTTCCTTGGACAGGTCGTCCATATATCCCAGCTTGTAGACCACTTCGGATATTCCGGAGTTTATGAGTATCTTGGCGCACATGGAGCACGGGAACGTTGTCGAGTATATCGTTGCGCCGTTCACGCTCACTCCGAAGTAGGCCGCCTGGGCGACCGCGTTCTGTTCTGCGTGCACCCCGCGGCAAAGCTCGTGCCTGGTGCCGGACGGTATGTCCATCTGCTCCCTTATGCATCCCAGCTCCTCGCAGTGGCGCGTGCCTTTCGGGGACCCGTTGTAGCCTGTGGAGAGGATGTGTTTGTCCTTGACTATGACCGCGCCTACGCGCCGGCGGACGCACGTCGATCTCGACGACACCAACTCGGCCATGTCCATGAAGTATTGATCGTTGGAGGGCCTTTCCATATGCGGTAATCTCGCCGCCGATATAACATCTTTTCATGCAGATCGCGGTTTTCGATCGTTCATTTTGAATCGGGCCGACCGGACACATCTTTTATTAACAAGCATGGGAGTATCAGTGCCGATGGAAAGGGATACCAGAAATATGCTCATCGTTGTGATCGTGGTCATCGCCGCGGTCTTCGCCGCCTTCGGCGGCCTGGTCAGTTCCTCGGGCGTCAGCCCTCCGTTCACCACCGTTGATTCGCAGAGCATGCAGCACGGCGTCGGATCTCAGATAGGGATAATAGACACCGGAGATCTCATGGTCGTCAAATCTCCCGATAAGGTCTCCATACTTTCGTATGTGGAAGGATATCAGAGCGGCCATTCGTCCTTCGGAAACTACGGGGACGTAATAATATACGAACGCGGAGGCGGAAAGAATCCCGTCATACACCGCGCGATCTTATATCTGGAATACAACGGAAACAGCACATGGGCCGCTCCGTCCCTTGCCGGATATCCGTCCGAACTGTGGTATTCCACGGGGGGAGGGGATTACAACAATCTGAGCGGCGTCCTCACCATGAGGGACCTGCGCTACACCCACGCCCTGGACGTCAATCTGAACCTTGACGACCTGGCCGAGAACACCCCTTGGTCCGGTTATATCACAATGGGCGACAACAACACCCTTTTTGACCAGAGCATAGGCATCAGCGACGGTCCTGTAAAAATCGACGGCATAAAGTCCGTCGCTTGGATCGAGGTCCCCTGGCTGGGTTCTGTGAAGATGCTCCTTGCCGGCAAAGGCTCCGTTCTCGATCAGCAGGTGCCGAACACCATACCGAGCATGGCGGCCGTGTGCGTGGCCATAATCTTCATGTTCATAGGATTTAACTTCCTGTTGGATCACAGAATATATTCGGCGGAGGGCCGTGCGCTGAAAAAGAAAGAGACCCCCACCCCTCCGTTTCCACTGGAACACGAAAACGAATGAACGCCCATAAAACAGAAAAAAATCACATCAAAGTGGTCTGTTTTTTGGGTTTGTAATTCAGGAGAGGCTTGAAGACTTCGTCCCTTGATATCATCTCGACTATGTCGTTCGTGATGTTCAGCTCTATCTCCTTTGTCCTTCCGTTCCTTCCGTAGGACTTCACTATGGCATGGATGATGCCGAGCATGTCGAGTTCTGAGATTATGTTGGTGATCCTTCTCTGAGTAAGCACTTGGTGCCCCAGAACCCCGCATATCTCGCTGTACATGGAATACACCTCCCCGGTTGTCATCCTGTTCTTCTTGATGTCTTCGTTGTCTCTGTTCCTTATGATGCTCATAAGAACTATCTTAGATTGCATGGGCATCGTTTTTATGACCTCGCTGACGGCGTCCAGCTCGATCCTGCTTCTTGCATAGTTGACATGCGCCTCGGTGATCTTGGTATCGCCGTTCCTTTCTGCGATGTCGGCCGCGATCCTCAGAAGATCCAACGCTCTTCTTGCGTCTCCCGAGTCCTGAGCGGATATGGCGGCGCAGTAAGGAATGACCGCTTCATCCAATATTCCCGGATTGAATGCCGTGTCTGCTCTTTCTCTGAGAATATCCTTCAGCTGTTCCGGGGTGTATGAGGTGAATATTATCTTCTCTTCTCCGAGCCTGCTTTTTATTTTAGTGCTCAGAAGCTCGGTAAACTTTGTGTTGTTGGTTATTCCGATGATCGACACCTGCGATTTTTTCAGTATCTCGTTCATCGTTGTAAGGAAGTAGAATATCTCATCTCCCTTCTTCTGAAACGCCATGTCTATTTCGTCCAACACAACTATGAACACTTTGTCTTCTCCGTCGATGTAGCTCACAAGCGTTTCGTATACCTTGTCAAAACTCCATCCTGTGAACGGTATTTTCTTTTCGTGCTCTTTTATTATCTGATTGGAGATGTTGTAAAGTATAGATGTCGGCGCGTCGACGACCTCGCAGTTCACGTATACGTAGCAGCAATTCTCTTCATCGGGATCTGCTTTCTTGAGTTCCCTTTCGATATAGCTCAGAACCGCGGTCTTTCCCGTTCCTGTTCTTCCTGTTATGAGTATATTGGACGGTTTGAATTTTTGAAGGGACGGAGCGATTATCTCTGCGATCTGTTCGATCTCCCTGTCCCTGTGCGGCAATTGAATGGGTATGAACGTATTCTGAAGAACGTTCCTGTTCTTGATCAGATTGTTCCTTTTTGCCGTGAACGGCGTGAAAATGGATTCCCGATGCACTTCTTTCTTTTCAGGAATCTTATCTTCGCCGTTCATCTTCCACCGCCTTTGTGCGGATGCCGTCAATCATATATTTTACTTGTCTGAAAGTTCGTTGAAACCGAGGGTGTCTGTATTTTATAACTGAACGATAATAGGGATTCGGCTCAACCGAATAACGGAGATGGAAGATATGAGAGGATGGCTTGTCATAGGTGCATGCATATTGGGAATAGCGGCGTTCGTAGGGCTTCTTTGGGTCATAGGCGCATATCTTTGATTGCTTGCATATGATATTTTGAGTCCTCCGACAGAGATCGGAAGACGGTATGCACTCAATTAAGTTTCCAGTGGAAATGGGGGGGTGGGGGTGTACGGCCGTATGCCGTTACCGACTAATTGCAGCAGGTTTCGTTATTAACGCCTGCGCATGATGAAACATTATGAAGGGAGTTCCCGACAGATATGTTATTTTGGCTCTTTCAACAGTTGCGGTGGCAGTTCTTACTTTAGTTGTTGCGCCCGGAGATCCCTCCTCCGATCATGAGATCGGCAAAGAGGCCGTCGGCATTGTGTTTGATATCAGGGAGTCGGCGAACGGATACACTTTCAGCTTTGAGGACGCGGACGGCGCAAAAAGAAGATGCTATTATTCCGAGATGCCGGTAGACGACGGAGTGTACGCGATCGTCGGAAACACGTCCGAGGACGGCAAAATGTTCTTTGTGCGGGAAATGAGGCCGTTAGCATAATTGTTATATCGGCGCGGCAATGGCCCGGTCATGTATGTTGCGGTCGATGACACCGATTCCGTCAGGGGCAACTGCACCACGTTCTTGGCAACGGAGATCATACGCAGGTCGGGTTTGGATCTTATAGGATATCCGAGGCTTGTGCGTCTGAATCCCGCCGTCCCCTGGAAGACCCGAGGCAACGGAGCGCTCGTGGTCAGGCTTGGACGGGGTGCGGGCGAAAGCACATTCATCGGGAACATGGACGGCAAAGACATTCATTGTTTTGACCGCGCTTCGGCCTCGGAGCCGGATCCGAAGATCCTTCTGGAAAGACTGAGACCCATTGTGGACGAACTGCATGAATCGGACGCGGATCCGGGCCTGTTGGTGAGCAGGGTGAAGCCTTCACCCCAATTCTATTGGAATGGCGTAAGGACAATCATGGATCGCGGAGCCGTCGAAGCGGAAGTGAAGAGAATAGGCGCACTGAAATACGAGATCGGATGCGGACGGGGGATCGTCGGATGCGTGTGCGGCATGGCGTGGCGCCCGGCGGACAGCACTCTGGAGCTGCTTTCCTACCGCCCCAAGGAAAGATGGGGCACGGAAAGGATATTCGATCCCAAGACCATACGGGAAGTGGAAATGAACATCCCCTCAACGTTCAACAGCTGGGAGGAAAGGGCGGGAAAGGTGGCGATGGTGCCGTCCACGCCGTGCCCCATAATGTACGGCCTCAGAGGGGAGGACAGGGAGGATCTGATCCGCGGATGCAAGATGATATCATCCGAACCATTGGACAGGTGGCTCGTGTTCCAGACCAATCAGGGAACGGACGATCACATAATCTACGGGGCTTCGGAGTTGATCCCCAACAGGTCGTATTATGTGGAAGGCGTGGTTGCGTCCGAAGCGGTCCGCATCCGCGGCGGACATGTGTTCCTTGAATTGGCAACCCGATACGGAAGCGTTTCATGCGCCGCATACGAACCCTCGAAGGAGTTCAGACACCTCTTTGACAGGCTGGCGCCCGGAGACAGGATAGGCGTCATGGGCGAGCTGCGCGAGGAGCCCAGAACGCTGAACGCCGAAAAGGTCAGGGTGATATCCCTGGCGGATGTTTTTGAAAGGGTCGGCAATCCGATATGCGGGGAGTGCGGACGCGCGATGGAGTCCGTCGGAAAGGACAAAGGATACAGATGCCGCAGGTGCCGCACGAAGGCCGGCGCACCGCCGCAGGTCAAGGCTGTCCGGTGGGCGGCCGAGGGATGGTACGAGCCGCCCACGTCCGCACGCCGCCACCTCTCCAAGCCGTTGAAACGGATGGGGCTGGAACAGCCCGTTGAGTTCGTCAATAACCGTACACAGTAACCGACATCCATATATAGCCTGTCTGTCAGTCACGCCCAATCATACGATGAGGTCATACAAATGGACGAAGCAGTAATTCTCAGCGCGGCAAGGACTCCGATCGGAAAATACGGCAAAGCCCTGAACGGCATAAAGATCACAGAACTGGGAGCGGCCGTGGTCGCAGAGGCGGTGAAACGCGCCGGCCTCTCGCCGGACAGCATCGAAGAGTGCATCATGGGCAACGTCGTGTCCGCGGGCCTGGGCCAGAACCCTGCAAGACAGGCCGCCGTCGGCGCCGGCCTCCCCGTGGAGATCGGTTCTTACACCGTCAATGCCGTGTGCGGGTCGGGCCTCAAAGCGGCCATGAACGCCGCCGACGCGATCAAGGCCGGGGAGTACAACGTGATCATGACCGGCGGGATGGAAAGCATGAGCAACATCCCGTATGTTCTCAACGGGGCGAGATGGGGATTCACCATGAACGACCAGAAGCTCGTGGACGCGATGGTCCATGACGGCCTGTGGGACATTTTCAACAACCAGCATATGGGATTCACGGGGGAGATCGTGGCCGAAAGGTTCGGGATAACCAGGCAGGACGCCGACGCCCTCTCCGCCGACAGCCACAGGAAGGCCGCCGCCGCGCAGGCGTCGGGGAAATTCAGGAAAGAGATCGTTCCGTACA
>JAITQH010000034.1 GCA_031288985.1 Candidatus Methanoplasma sp.
TGATGGTCGCCTTTTCCCACCCTTCCGCATCGAATGTATGCGGTATGCCCGGCGACGATATTATGGCGCCGCGGCGGATCAGGCTTCCGGGTATGTGCGCGTGGCTTGCGTTGAGGATCAGATCGTGCGACGATATCGCTTTCGACGCATCGTACGCAACCTTTGCTCCTACGTTCGATGCGAGCCTCGCCGCCTTTTCCGCTTCGATGTCCGCCACACAGACCTCCGCGCCGTTGCCGACCATTATGCGTGCGGCGATGCTCCCGACCCTGCCTGCCCCCAGCACAAGCACTTTTCTGCCTTCGAGTCCTCCTGCCGCCCCCCTCAGGGCGCTTGCGTATCCGGCGGCGGTGCAGAAGGAGTTGTTGGCATACTTCCCGACCCTGACGTTGTATGACGCGAACGTAGTGTCGTCCGCCATGAATATTATGTCCGCTCCCGCGTTGAGCGCTTCCGTGAATCCCGTCACATCGGGGGATTCCGTCACGGAGGCGTCCATGCCCAGCTTCCGGGCTATCTCGGCCACGGATTCGGAAAACCTCTTGATCACTCCCAGACCGGACGTTATGGGGACGGCGCATGCCTTGAATCCACTCAGATCCAAGCCGTCGGGGTCGAGGCCCAGCGCGTCGCAGGCCAGCTCCAGCCTCCCCATTCCTGTCGTCCTCCTGAGCATGCCGTCCACTCCGTCCAGAGCTCCGGCGACGCCTCTCACCATGTCATCGGTCAAACGCGTCATCAGACCCGCCTCGGCGATCTGTCTATGTATTCGCCGGCGCCGCACTCGTCCATGACCCGGCGTATGAACTCCTTCCTCTTCTCCAGAACTTCCGCCGGCGTGCGTCCGGAGTTGATGGCCGTGACCCGCCATTCGTCCTTCTCCCAGCCGTGATCGGTTATTGCCAGGTCCGCCCCCATGAATCTCTCCTCGATGCGCGGCGAACGCACGTGCCCGAACTCCTTTTCTCCGCATGCCCTCATGGCGCCGTCCGCTATGACGTAATGTTCGTACGCCGAACAACCGCCTCTGCTGACGGCGCCCGTGCTCTTTCCCATGGCCGAGAAGACGAGTTCCTTCAGAATGTTGACGCCGGTTGCCGCTTCCACGGCCGCGGGCGTCTGGCTGGGGATCCTGGCGTCTATCTCAAGCACCCTCAGGCCGTTATTCGTCAGGATCGCTTCGACGTCCATCAGCGCCCTGAGTCCTATGCGTTCCGCCACGTCCTTTCCTATCTTGCCGAACTCCGATCCGTCCGCGTCGTTCAGTATCCCCGGCTCGCATATCACCATCTTGCAGTCGTAGTTGCTGTCCAGGACGACCTCCGTGGCCGCGTAGGATGAGGCGGTCTCCCCGTTTCCGATAACCTCGATGGATACGCTCTTGCCGGATACGAACTCCTGCACGATGGGAACGTCCTTCAGCCTTTCCACTTCCTTCAGGGCGCTCCTCATCTCTTCGTCGTCATCCACTGCGGAAACGCCTATGCTCCCGCTCTGCGACGACGGCTTGACGATGGCGGGGAACCCGCACTCAGGCCAAGGCCTGGGCAGAGGCACGCCTGCGGATGCCATGATCTCATTGGATCTCTCCTTGGAGCAGGAGATCCCATAGGCTTCCATGTCGAACAGGAACGGGATCTCCAACTCTCGGGTGATCCCTTCCAACGACGACAGGGCATCGATCTCTTCACACGCAGGTATTACAAAATCACAGTCGGAAAGCGCCTTCCTGACCGCTTCCCGGTCTTTGACGGCGTCCGCCGTCACAGAATAATCGGAAAGGGATAACGCGGGTGCGTCCCCTTTCCTGTCTATCACCAGAGTCTCGATCCCTGCCTTACCCGACAAGAGGACGGCTTCCATCCCCTGCAACGCACCTCCAACAATCCCTATTCTCATCCTAATCACCTATCCTGACCTTTGATTTCATCCTTGCCACCGTCTCGTTGTATTCCCCGCAGGACGCGGCCTTCCTTCCCATGGAGTCCAGCATCTCCAGGACGTGATCCACGGAACGATGGCCGTTGTCGATGTCCAGCTCATGCTGGGCCACACCCGCCAGGTCCATCTTGGGCGGAACTATGGACGTTATCACATTGGCTCCTGCGTCAAGCCTCGTCCTGAGTCCCGCTATGCCTTCCACGTCGAGGGACGCGGGTATGAGGCGGTCGGGGTACAGAAGCCTCATCACAGCTATGCTGATGAGTTCATCGTCCGACGCCGAAGCGTCCGTTCCCGACATGGGCGTGCCTTTCTGTGGCACGAACGTCATGGCCCTGATCTGCTCGCAGCCGGCGGCGCCCATCCCGAGGATGGCTTCCGCCCTGTCCCGCACTGTCTCTCCGAGGCCGACCATCATGCCGTCCTCCGTGAGCATGCCCGCTTCGCGGGCCCATATCTTCTGATTGAATCTGCGGTCAAAGTCCTGCTCCAGCCTCAGCTTGGAGAACAGACCGCGGTTGTAAGTCTCCTGATAACACGCAAACCAGTCCGCACCCGCTTCGCTCATGGGTCTGAAGGACTCCCGATCCATTGCGCCGGGGGATGCCATGACGGCTATGCCGACCTCCTCCTTTACCCTGCGTACGACGTCTCTCATCGCTTTGTGGCCGTCGGCGCACATGACGGGATCCTCGCCCATGGTCAGATCCACCAGGTTTATGCCGGCGTCCCTGAGGCTCGCGGAGAGCATGACGATCTCATCCTCCGACTTTCTGTACCGGCGGAGGCTGTTGGTCCTTCTGTAATAGCAGAATGCGCAGTCGTTCCTGCAGTATGTGGAGAAATAGACAAAGCCGTAGATGAACGTCTTGTTTCCGAACATCCTGTCCCTGACGCCGCGGGCCGCCTCCATGACGCGTTCGGCCTCCGCACCCTTCGAAGACAGCAGCGCAACGATGTCGTCGAGGTCTGTCTCCTCCCCGCGGGCCGCCCTGTTTATTATCTCTTCTGTGCTCATTCCATCACATCAGTTGATCTTTGCGCCGTTGAGATAGCTCAGGCTCCTGCCTGTCTTCCTGACGCTTCCTCTGTCGTTCATGAGCATGAGCAGCCGTTCCAATCCGAACCCCACGCCGCTCCACGGTTCATGTATGTCGTGCGCCTCGTCGAGCACGTGGGGGCCCACCGCTCCGGAGGCCAGCTCCACTCCGCCGACGTCCACGTCAAGGGTCTCCTTGTAGACGTCGGACTCCTCTCTCGTGAGTGTGTATTTCAGGCCCGTCAGATCCATTATGTCCGTGATGTACTCATTCAGGGCCTCCGTGGCATCCCTGTCGGGGCCGAGTTCGACGAGATTGAGCATCGTGAACTCCTCGAGATGGGTGCCGCTGTGCGACTCCTTCCTGAAGCATGAGCCGATCTCGAATATGCGGACGGGGCCGTCCGTATGGTCGCGGAGCTTTCTCATGACGTAGTACAGATTCATCGCGTGCATGGGCCTGAGGCATCTCTTGCCGTCGATGAAGAACACTTGCTTGTAAAGCGGATGATCCTCGGTTATGGTCATCTTCGCCAAGGATGCCGACGAAACGATCGTGGGCGTCCGCACCTCGATGAATCCTTTGGACGTCAGAAGCGCGGCGATGTCCGCCTCGAGTTTCGTCAGGGCGTGGCGGGACGGCGAGGCTATCATGGATGATATCGACTTCTCGTTGCGGGAGACGAGATCGGACATGAGCTTGCCGAATTCTGCGTCCCTGGCCGCGGCATTGTCATAGACCGACCTGTCGCGGGGGTCGTCCCCGTATTCTCTCAGCTTCTGTATCTGCGAGTCCGTAAAGCCTACATTGATATCATCACCACCATTGAAATGATGGCGAGAGACCGGGGAATCGAACCCCGCTGGATCGGCTCTAGAGGCTTACTGGTCCCAGACCGTCTCCCTTCCATCAACGGCATTTGATTGAATTCACTAGCTATTATATATCGTTTGTACTCCGCGATTGTCCCTGTCCGCCCTTTTCATGGTGTGGTAAGGAGGAGGAGTATTTTATACTCAAGCGGACAGGGCCTCGATGATCTCGAGGCGGCCCCGGAAGTCGAGACCGTATGCAGCAAAAGGCTCATGACCCCCAACTGCATAACGCTTATTATTTTTATTAATATTTAATGTTTTCTATTTATTCCATGAAAATTTTATATTCAATATTTAATGTTTTCTAAATATCAAATAAATTTTTAAAAAATGACGGAATGAATGATTATATAGTTCCCTGACCATCGGCAGATGCCGCGTCACGGCGTCTGTGGATTGATATGTTCAGCATTGCAGCGTATGCCTGGCTGATTGCGGGGGGTGTTCTGGAACCCATGTGGGTGCTTGCCATGAAGAGATCCGGAAGCTTCAGGGATCCCCTTTGGACTGCCGCGACCGTCGTATTGGTCGTAGCAAGCCCGTTCTGTCTGTCTGTTGCCATGAATGAGGTCCCCGTCGGGACCGCATACGCCATATGGACGGGCATAGGGGCCGTCGGGACGGTCATTCTCGGGTTGTTCCTTTACAAAGAGCGTGCGGAACTCAAAAGACTGTTCTTCATAACGCTGATCATCGTGGGCGCGGTGGGCCTTGCGATAGGGGGAGTCTGAATGAATGGGTGGGCATGGGTGCTCATAGGCGGAGCGTTCGAGACCGCGTGGGCGACGACCATGAAACTCTCCGACGGATTCCACAGCCTGATGTGGGCCGTTGCGACCCTGGCGCTTCTCGCGTGCAGCATCTTTTCGCTCAACAGGGGCCTTTCCAAGGGCCTGCCCGTGGGTGGCGGCTATGCGGTATGGGTCGGCGTTGGGGCGGTGGGCAGCATAGCCGCAGGGGTGTTGCTGTTCGAGGAGAGTCTGGGCCCCGTAAAGCTTCTTTTCGCGGCGATGATAATAGCCGGGATAGTCGGGACCGAGATGTCCTGCTCCTCCGACGACGGTCAGTCCGATATCCCGAACGGAGATATCTGAAGCACGCCTTCCGGACATGCCCGTTCGCATCTTCTGCATGCAGTGCCGGCGCAACGATCCGATTTGACGAATCCAAAGACGGAGCCGCCTTCCTCTTTTATCTCGATGGCGTCCTCTGGGCATTCGTCTGCGCATGCTCCGCATTGAATGCAGCCGTCTATGGCGCCTTTCAGCACTGTGCCCGTGTCGTAAAGTATGTTGACGCGGACCTTCTCGGCATCGGGGAGGTCGGTGGCCGATATCCTGCTGACCGACGGGGAGGCCGTCGGCTCGGAGATGTGCGGAAGGCCGTATATGTCCAGCATATTGTTGTATTCGGACATCGGCATGCCGCAGCACCAGAGGGAATACTCCACAGCGTATATGTCCTTGAACGTCTGGGCGGTGGCGAACATGCAGTGCGTCGCCCTCAGGCGCTTGGCGAAGCCGCGGAGGTCGTCCATATCCACCTTTCCCAGCGCGATGCGCCTCGCAAGCTCTATTGAGGTGTTTCCGAATTGGATTATGCGTTCGGCGCCGGGGACGACCATGCCTATCCTGAGCGCTTTCACCGCGTCGACGTAAAGTCCGGAGGCCCCGGACATATATGCAAGTCTGACATCCTCCACCCAGAGCCCCGCCTCGTGCAGGAGGGTGAGAAATCCCGCACGCAGGGCGCCTATGGCCTTTCCGGCCTCGTCCACATCGGCGGAGGATATGCATACGCCGTCCTGAAGATGGAGTCTGCCGTCCGGAGCGTCTATCTTCGGCGGATGGATCATGCCTGCCTCCAATCCGCAGCACAGGGCGGCGACGACGCCCGTGCCTGTGATTCCCACAGCCTTTTTGTGCATTGCTCCGGCGGAAGCCGTGATCCCCGTCCTCGGGTCTACTACATCCCCTTCCCTCGTGGTCATCGACTCGTCGATGATTGAGCATCTCCATCCCCCGTCGGTGATGTCCGCATCTGCTATGGCGCCCGGGGCGGCCAGCATGCCTCTCTCTATCTGCTGTCCCTCCAACGCGGGTCCGGCGGCGGCCGAGCCGGTGTATACCTTGCCGTCGACGATGAGCGCCATCTCGGCGTTCGTGCCGTAGTCGACCACCAGGCACGGCTCCTTGGAATCCAGCACACCGGTGATCATGAGCATGGCGATCGCGTCCGCTCCGATCTCATGAGTGACGGCGGGAGGTATTATGAGAACGGCGTCGGGCATGCCCCTGAGGCCGAGGTCGGACGCCTTCACGACATCGCCGTCCCTCGGAGGGGACACGACGCCGAGAGATTCCAGCATATTCTTGCCTGCGTATGCAAGATCTCTGATCTCTATGTTCTGAAAAAGCGACAGTTGGAAGGGGTTGCCGCATATGGCGACGGTGCTGACTTTGGACAAATCTATGCCCAAGGATGCAAACAACTTGTTCGCCGCGTCTATCATCAGACCATTGGCCACCTCCTCCCCGGCGACCATGGCGTAATTGACATGATCGATTACGTTCATGCCGGGTATCGGATGACGCGCCGTGACCGATGTCGCAAGCGTCTCGCCGGTCGCCCTGTCGAGGGCCTGGCATCGGAAACCGCTCGTACCTATGTCCAAAGCTATGCAGTATTCTGTCATTTTGTCAACCGCCGCATCATTGCATCATATATTGAGACCGCATTTGCCAAGCGTGTTCAGCGCCTTCTCGTAGACGTTTATGTATTCCTCGGTGGGGGCGATGTTCTTGACGTCGTAGCAGTCTTGGAACCTTTTCCCCAGAGGAGGTTTGGAGTATTGATCCTTGTAGCATCCGATTATGGATCCCAATATTTTGTTGACCTCGGAGATCTCCATGCCCGCCGCGGTCGCGGCGGCCTCGCCCATCATCCTCGCTTCCATCCCCGTCGTCTTGTCCTTGACCACTCCCTTGGAGGATGCCACCCCGGAGACCAGCTCTCTGCCGGACGCCGTGTCTGTGACCGCCTGTGCGGCAATTTCGAGGAGGCACATCTCCGTGCAGGGTCCCGCCAGAGTATAATATTGATTCGCCAGCAGCAGATCCGTGTTGAGATCCAATGCCGCTGCGGCATGCGCGGCTATCTGCAGGGTCTCCACCGTCGTGGTGGTGCCCCATCTTATGTGTATGGGGCCGTCCAAATGTATATCGCATCCGAACAGGGCGAAAGAGGCGAGCATTGTTGCCACGTCGCATATGGCCGTCTCCTCCACTCCGCCGCAGTATCCTCCGAATATCGGCATCTGTTCCATCATGATTATGTCGCCGGACTGCTCCCATCCCGCGATCATGTTCATGCCGCTGTTGTCCATCTTAAGTTCATTCAGCTGCGAGACCTCGTGCGCATCATACGTCTTGAGGCCGTATTCGGAAAGATCCGACGACAGCCGTCCTGCCGCCGACAGCGGGGTCTCCGGCCCCTATATGCCCATTCCCGGCCTTCCGACCATGCTGCAAGCCTCCCGGACATATCTGATCTCTGCCAGGGTGGCTTTGATCTCCCAAGGGGTGTTGGTGGTGGCGGGGTGTCCGCCGACGGTGTTGAGAACCCCGCTGACAAGCACATCGACCACGGATTCCCGGGCGTACGACTGCATCATGGGCGAGAATATGTCCTCCGATACGGGGGCTCCGGTGGGGCCTCCCTGTATGATCGGCTTTCTGCTGCTGTTGCCGCGTCTGGACTTGCAGCTCACCCTCTCGTTGCCTTTGCCGAGCCTGATCTTCTTGGGGGCGCCCTTTATGCCTTCCAGTATCTCATCTTCGGTGACCGACAGCACCCTGCCGAGATTGGTGTTGTAAAAGCCGGTGATCGCAAGCATCTCGAGGCCTGCGTGGAACAGACGATCCGAAAGGTCGTCGTCCTCGGGTATTATCTTATCGTCAAAGGAGATGCTCCATTTCTCCTTCATGTTCATTGCGTTGGTCGGTATGGTTACGTAATCCCACGTGTCCTCTCTGACTTTCTTTCCCATGACGAATCTGTCGAACGAATCAAAGACGTTCAATGCTTTGGACACGGTCATGACCTCCAAACAATTCGTATGATATATAATAGATTTTAGTGGTAAATTAAATAAAAGATTGCCGCGGGTCGCCCCGCGGCGTTTGAGGTTTCAGTGCTTTATGGGCAGGCCGCAGTCCCTGAGGACCCCGAGGGCCTTGTCGTAGACCTCGAGGTACTCCTGGGTGGGCTTGACCGTCCTTACGTTGTAGCACTCCTGGAAGGTCTTTCCTTCGGGCGGAGATACGAAGCCTTTCTCGTAGAGCGCGAGGATCTGTCCTATCGTCTCGTTGAGGTCGGAGACCTTCATCCCGGCCGCCGTCCTGGCGGCCTCTCCCATGACCCTCGCCTCCATGCCGGTGGTCTTGTCCTTGACCACTCCCTTGGCCGCCGCGGATCCGGAAAGGAGCTCCCTTCCCGATCCGGTGTCGGTTATGGCCTGGTTGGCGGTCTCCAGCAGGCACATCTCCGTGCAGGGGCCGGCCGCGGGGTAGTACTGGTTCGCGAGGAGCAGGTCGGTGTTGGCGTCCACGGCGGCGGCGGCGTGGGCCGCCACCTGCAGGGTCTCTTTCGACGTGGTAACGTTCCACCTGATGTGGATCGGGCCGTCAAGGTGGAAGTTCCCGCTGAACAGCGCGAAGGACCCGAGGGTCGTGGCCACGTCGCTTATGGCCGTCTCTTCGAGTCCGCCGGTGTATCCGCCGAAGATCGGCATCTGCTCGATCATTATGGTGTCGCCGTTGGTGGTCCAGCCCGAAAGCATGTTCAGGCCGGTCATGTCTATCTTCATCTCGTTGAGCTGCGAGCACTCGTGGGCGTCGGTTATCCTGTGCCCCGCGTTGGTCATGTCCGCCGCGAGCCTCCCCGCCTCGGACAGCGGGGTCTCGGGGCCCTAGACGCCGAGTCCGGGCCTTCCGGCCCTTATGCGCGCCTCTTTGGTGGCGCGGAGCTCGGCCATGGTGGCCAGTATCTCGTACGGGGTCTTGGTCTTGGCCGGGTGGCCTTCGTAGGTGGTCATCACTCCGTTCACAAGGTCGTCGACCACGGCCTCCTGTGCGTACGACTGCATCACCTGGACGAACACGTCCTCGGATATGGGGGATCCCGTGGGGCCTCCCTGTATGATCGGCTTGACGGGGCTGTTGCCGCGCCTGGGGTAGAACCTTGCTATGTCGCGCCCCTCGCCAAGTATGATCTTGGTGGGGGTCTTCTTGATGCCGTCCCACACCTCTTCCTCGGTGACCTTCATCACCCTTCCGAGATCGGTGCAGTAGTACCCCGTCTCCACCAGCATCTCAAGGCCTGCGTTGAACAGGTCGTTGATCGTTTTCTTGTCCTCGGGTATGAACTTGCTCCCGAAGTTCAGGCTGTACTTCTCTTTCAGCTCGGTGAGCTTCTGGGGGATTATGGTGTAATCCCAGTCGCTCTCCGCCACTTTCTTCCCCTTGACGAACCTGTCGTAGACGTCCGCCACCGTCAATGCCCTTGTCGCCGCCATCCGGTCACCCCACCAGCGATTTCACGAGGTCGATGATCTCCGCGCCCGTGGCGGAGTATCCGTCCGCCCCGATCTCTTCGCACCACTGCCTGCTGCAGGGCGCTCCGCCGAATATGCACTTGTACGGGCCGTCTATCTCCTTCACGGCCTCCACCAGCTCCCTCTGCGCTTCGAGGGTGGTGGTCATGAGGGCGGAGCCTCCGAGTATCTTCGCCGAGTGGTCCTCGGCGGCGTCGAGGAACGCCTGCGCGGACGCGTCCGGGCCGAGGTCCACGACGTTGAACCCCGCGCCCCTGAGCATTGCGCAGCAGACGTTCTTGCCTATTTCGTGTATGTCCCCTTCGACCGTCCCCATGACGACGGTCCCGCGCAGGGATCCGTCGCCCGAGGTGAGGACGGGCTCCAGGATCTTGATCGCGGCCTCCATGGTCTTGGACGCGGCCACGACCTGCGGGAGGTATATCTCCGCCTTGTCGAATCTCTCTCCGATGGTCTCCATGCCCCTTCCGAGGCCGCATTCGATTATTTCCTTGG
>JAITQH010000039.1 GCA_031288985.1 Candidatus Methanoplasma sp.
TAAGTACTTCTGTCATTTATTCCCCCGATGATCAATTAAGACCAAGGCAATATATAGTATGGGGGGGGGGGGGTACAAATACTTTGCGTTAAAATTGTACCATTAAACCATATGAATAATATGAATTACAGCGAGTGAGTTCGAGGTTTTGATTTTGAGCTATTGCGGTCGGAAGCATTTGGTCCGGATCCATGCGGAGTATCCTGCCGGCCCTGTGGGCGTGGAGGACACAAGGTTCGCCGGGATCATGCAAAGGACACAAAAGTGGAAAGGGGGGAGGCTTGCGCCCCCCCGACATGTTTATGCTTCGTCCGACGGGCCGTATTCCAAGAGCTCCATATGGTGGGTCTCTTCCTGCGTCTCAATGTCGGCCGCATACACGATCTTGGCGGAAGTGTCGGCATATGCGGTAATGCTTCCCGCATCTCCCGTATCGATCGTGTAGACGTCGCAGGTTATCTCGCCGTCGACGGTGTCCAGAACCTCGGAGCCGCTCACAACCGCCGATCCGAATGAGGTCACGAAATCAAAGATGAACTCATGCACATCCACGGACGCTAAGAGATACTCGGCCTGATAGGTCTCGGCCTCGTTCCCATCCTCATCCTCTTCGGCGCCGACGGTCAGTTTCAAGATCCCATACATTCCGCCTTCGGCAACCACGGCATTCCTATAGTATACTGTGCTGACCGCGTCGTCTCCGTCCGTCAGCTCGTATATGAAGTACTTGTCAAGGAGGTCGGGCCTCTCGTAATCTCCGGAAGGCTCGATTATGTCCGTGGACAGAAGCTCCGCTCTTGCGCTGTCGTCTTCGGCCGCGATCTCTATGACATAAGGGATGCCGTCGTCTTCGCAGGAGTGGAAGACCCACTCCACTCCGCCTTCGGTAATGCCGGTCCATACGACAAGTTCCTTCGTCTCCCCGTCGAATTCAAATCTTTCGGGGTCGCCCGCTTCCGCAAACCTCAGCGCGCCCGTCTCCTTGTGGAACATTTGGTATTCCGTCTCGGAGCCGACGAGCGCCGCCAACGCGGTCAGATCCGCGAAGTAATAGCTCCCGCTCTCTCCCACTATCTCAAGATCGAACGTGTCCTCAGTATCGACTATCGAATACGTGAGCGTGCTTCCTATGCCTTTGCCGCCCTGTATCACAGGGTCGTCGAACAGGTCTTCGGACGCGTTCGGATTCTTGTATATCGCTACGGCCATGACGGCGACCATCAGTACAAGAAGGATCGCGATCGCCAGCGTCTTGACGCTCACGCTCCCTGCACCTATCTTTATCGTTGAAGTCAAATTAAATTCCTCCATTTAGGAAATCCTAAACACATCGGACAAATCAGGGTTCCTATATTTAGGGATTCCTAATTTATAATGCCCGGGGATCGGCGCAATCTCGTTCGATTCGACGGCGGATCCTAAAACAGGCCTGCGGCGGCCTTCGGACAGGCCGCAAAACCAACTGTCGGCTCGATCGTCATGTCCGCCATTCCTTCCCGCATCCCGTCTCGGCCTGCGATGCAAGATGCAGAAGAAAACATACGCGTGCACACATCCTCGGCAATGCGCCTGTGCAAAATAAAATTATTATACGAATATTTATTTCAATTTATGTTATATAGGGATAATTTATTGACTTTCCCATCTGAATGGTATGTATTTAACACATGCTCAGAAACCAGACGGTTCCTTCCGTCAATGAGAGGGATATCATGGGAAAAAAGATCAAACAGATAGCTATCTATGGAAAAGGGGGTATAGGAAAATCAACGACGACGTCGAATCTGACTGCGGCGCTGAGCGAGGCTGGGTACAAAGTTATGCAGTTCGGCTGCGACCCCAAGAGCGACTCGACCAACACGCTCCGCGGCGGGACGTACATACCGACTGTCCTGGATACCCTCAGGGAGAAGACCAAGGTCAACGCGCATGAGGTCGTATACGAAGGGTTCAACGGGATATACTGCGTCGAAGCGGGAGGCCCGGCGCCCGGCGTGGGATGCGCCGGCCGCGGCATCATCACCGCGGTGCAGCTCTTCAAGCAGCAGAACATATTCGAAGAATTGGATCTCGACATAATATTGTACGACGTTCTCGGCGATGTCGTGTGCGGAGGCTTTGCAGTCCCCATAAGGGAAGGCATAGCGCAGCACGTGTTCACCGTGTCGTCCTCGGACTTCATGTCCATATACGCGTCCAACAACCTGTTCAAAGGCATAAGCAGCTATTCGAGGTCGGGCGGAGCGCTTCTCGGAGGCGTGATCGCCAACTCCATCAACCAGCCCTATTCCAGGGAGATAGTGGACGATTTCGTGAAGAGGACCAATACGCAGGTCGTGGAATACGTTCCCAGATCCGTAACCGTCACTCAGAGCGAGCTTCAGGGGAAGACCGTCATCGAGGCCGCCCCCGAGTCTGCGCAGGCCGATGTATACAGAAGCTTGGCGAAGAAGATCGCCGCACACACGGAATCCAAGGTTCCGACCCCCCTCGAAGTGTCCGAGCTCAGAGTATGGGCGGGGCAATGGGGCAAGCACCTCCTCGAGCTTGAGAAGCAGAACGGGGCGGCAGAGACGTCGGTCAAGGTGTGAGTATGGCCAAGATAAATCTGGACACCACGGCCGTGGAGAGCCGTGAGCAGCGTCTCGGCACCATAGTGTACTGGGACGGGAACGCGCAGGAGCTTTCGGAGGCGTCGGGCTATTCCAAGAAGAGCAAATGCGGCAAGGGATGCGACCTCTGCGAGATGAAGGGGCCGTTCACGCAGCCCTCGGTCTGCAGCGAGCAGATGGTGGAGTGTCAGGCAGGGAACGTCAGAGAGGCGGTGCTCATACAGCACGCGCCCATCGGATGCAGCGCTTCCCAGACCCTGTACAACACGATATACCGCATAGGGTTGGCCTCCAGGGGGCACAAGGTGGAGAATCTGAAGATCTCGTCCACCAACCTCACGGAAGGGGACATGGTCTTCGGCGGAGTGCAGAAGCTCAGGCTGACAATCGAGGATGTGTGGGATCAGAGCCACCCGCAGGCGATATTCGTGGGCACATCCTGCGCCACGGGCATAATAGGCGACGATGTCGACAGCGTTGCGGAGGAGTACACCGCGAAGCTCGGCATCCCCGTCGTGCCTCTGCACTGCGAAGGATTCAGATCCAAGCACTGGAGCACAGGGTTCGACCAGACGCAGCACGGCATTCTGAGGCAGATCGTCAGGAAGCCGACCAAAAAGCAGGAGGATCTCGTCAATGTGATCAACCTCTGGGGATCCGACGTCTTCGGCCCCATGCTCGCAAACCTCAACCTCCGCGTCAATTACGTGGTGGACATGGCCACTGTGGAAGAGCTCGCCCAGATGTCGGAAGCGGCGGTGACCGTCGCCTTCTGCAACACGCTCGGCACATATCTGTCCGAAGGGCTGGAGCAGGCCTTCGGAGTTCCGCAGGCAAGGGCCCCGCAGCCGTACGGAGTGCTGGGGACGGACGCATGGCTCCGGGAGATCGCAAAGATCACGCACCGCGAGCATCTTGTCGAGGACTTCATAAAGAGGGAGCACGAGAGGATAGCCCCGCAGGTCGAGGAGCTCAGGAGAAAACTGAAAGGGACCCAAGGATTCATATCGACCGGCTCGGCGTACGCGCACGGCCTGATAGAAGTGCTGAGAGAGTTGGGCGTGACCGTCAACGGATCCGTCGTGTTCCATCACGACCCGATCTACGACAGCGGCGACACCAGCCAGGACACGCTTGCCCACCTTGTTGACAACTACGGCAACGTGGACGACTTCGTGGTGAGCATAAGGCAGCCGTTCCAGTTCCTCACTGCACTGCAGAAGCACAAGCCCGACTTCATTCTCATAAGGCACAACGGCCTCGCGCCGCTGGCGGCACGCCTCGGCATCCCCGCGGCGCCGCTGGGAGACGAACACATCGCGATAGGATACAACGGGCTCATCAATCTGGGCAACCTGATATTGGAGATACTGGAGCGCAAGAGGTTCTGCCAGGACCTCTCGAAGCACGTGACGCATCAATACACCGATTGGTGGGCGGCGCAGACGGATCCGGCGATACTCGCGAAACACCCCGAACTCATATGGGAGGGCGTCGACCAATGACAAAGCAGCCGTCGATGAAATCGGAGTCGATCAGCAGGGTCAGATACGGATGCGCCATCGGCGCCATGCACTCCGCCGTTGCGATACCCCGCACGATCCCCATCGCGGACTGCGGACCCGGATGCGCCGACAAGCAGTATGTGAGCCTTGTCTTCTACAACGGGTTCCAGGGATCCGGATACGGAGGAGGCGCAAGCCTCCCCAGCGTCAACACCACCGAGAAGGAAGTGGTGTTCGGAGGGAACGAGAGGCTGCGCGAGCTCATACAGGCGTCCATCAAGGTGATGAAAGCGGATCTGTTCGTGGTCACAACCGGGTGCATATCCGACATCGTCGGGGACGACGTCGCGTCGGTGGTCGGAGAGTTCCAAAAGAGAAACGTCCCCGTCGTCTACGCCGAGACCGGAGGGTTCAGAGGCAACAACTTCATCGGCCACGAGGAAGTGGTGAAATCGATAGTCAACCAATACGTGGGAGACTACGACGGGCCCAAAGAGCAGGGGCTTGTGAACGTTTGGACCGAACTCCCCTATCAGAACACGTTCTGGAGGGGAGACCTGACGGAGATAAAGCGCATATTGGAAGGCATCGGCCTGAAGGTGAACATACTCTTCGGACACGGATCCGGAGGGGTGGAGGAGTGGAAGACCGTGCCGAAGGCGCAGTTCAACCTCGTCCTGCACACTTGGCTGGGATTGTCCGTCGCAGAGCACCTCAAGGTGAAATACGGTCAGCCGTTCCTGCACGTCCCCGTGATACCGATCGGTTCCATCGGGACCGGAAAATTCCTCAGGGAGGTCGGAGAATACGCCGGTGTCGATTCCGAGAAGGTGGAAGCGTTCATCAAAGACGAGGAGACTGCGTACTACAGGTATATTGAAGAGTTCTCGGAATTCTTTTCCGAGTACTTCTTCGGCGTGCCGTCCAAGTTCGCGGTCATAACCGACAGCGCATACGCCCTTGCGATAACGAAGTTCGCGGTGAACAACCTCGGCCTCATACCCGTGAAGACGATCATCACCGAAGATCCTCCCGAAGAGCACCGCGATGCGATACGCGAGCAGTTCCGCAACATAGCCGACGGCGTGTCCGTCGAAGTGGAGTTCATAGAGGACGGGATCGTCATCGAGGAGACCATACGCCACGCGGAGAGGAAGCCCGCCATACTGTTCGGGACAACTTGGGACAGGGACGTCGCCAAGGAGATAGGCGCAGGCATCGTCGAAGTGAGCTTCCCCGCATCCTACGAAGTGGTGCTGTCAAGATCGTACGTCGGATACAGAGGGGCGCTGTCCTTCTTGGAAAAGATATTTACGGTCACAATCAGTGCCAGTGCGTGATAGGATGACGGCAAGGGTGGCAGTTGCGAGCACAGACGGAAAAGTGATCAACCAGCACTTCGGACACGCGGACCGGTTCCACATATTCGACGTCGATGAGAACGGATTCAAATATGTGGAGTCCAGGACCGCCGTGCCGTACTGCGCCGGCGGCAGCCACGACGATCGGACCGGTCCGGAGATCCTGGGGCTTCTCGAGGCCCTGAAGGACTGCCGTGCGGTTCTCGTCAGCCGCATCGGCGGCGGGGCGGTCTCCATGCTCGATTCCCATGGGATCGACGCCATCGAGGCCGGCGGGGCGATCGAGGACGTGCTCAAACGGATATCCGAGAAAAAGATCTTCGAATGAAACAATTTGGGGGCGTTGCCCCCCTTTTACTTATTTTCCCATGAGGGCGCCGGGTCTGAACAGAATATTACCGGCAACTAATCTTATATTTATCCGACCATTCACACAGGAAAGATATAGATATTATTCGGGGAAGAATAATGACCGATGTGGTTTGGATAGGGAGAGGAGGGCAGGGGGCGTTCACCGCCGCAAGGCTGCTGGGTGCGGCATACTCCCTCCGGGACGGCGGCGGATTCGCGCTTGCATTTCCGTCCTTCGGCCCCGAACGCAGGGGCGCGCCCATGAAGGCGTTCACCAAACTGTCCCCCGAACCCATACAGGATCGCTGCGATATCGAGAACGGCGATTTCGTCGTCTATCTTGATGAGACGCTGTTCCCCGGCGCCGCGCCGGAGGCCGGAAGGGCGATCGTGAACTCGCAGTCGGCGCCGGCAGATCCCCGCATACTGTGTTTGGACGCCGGCGGCATAGCCTCGGAGGCCTTGGGTTCGCCGATGGTCAACACGGTCATGCTCGGCGCCCTCGCCGCGCTTATTGGAGGCGTGTCCGTCGAGGATCTTGACGTCGGCATAGAGAATGTCATGGCCGAGAAGCTGTGGGAGAAGAACAAGAGGGCCGTGCGCATGGCGTACGGCGCGGCGGCGGAGACGTTGCAATGAGGCCGCGCCTTGTCGATCCTCCGAAGTTCGGGTCTCCGGACGACTATCCCGAGGGAACGTCGTTCGAGGCGGGGCATCTGACGGCGGTCAACTCCGGATGGCGCAGGGTCAGGCCGGAGATCGACGGCGGCAGGTGCACCGGATGCCTCCTGTGCTACCTCCACTGCCCCGACGGCACGATAATTCGGAACGGAAGGACCGTGGCGGTGGATTACGACTTCTGCAAAGGATGCGGCATATGCGCGAAGATGTGCAAAGCGGGCGCGATAAAGATGGAGAAGGAGCACGCATGACCCGCGAATTCATATCGGGGAACGATGCGTTGGCCCAAGGCGTCCGCCTGGCCTCGCCGAAGGTGATATCGGCTTACCCCATAACCCCGCAGACCACGGTCGTCGAACGTCTGTCGGAGATGGTCGGCGACGGAAGTTTGGATGCCGAGTTCATACATGTGGAGTCCGAACACTCCGCCCTCTCATGCGCGATCGGAGCGTCGGCGGCGGGCGTCAGGACGTTCACCGCCACATCGTCCCAGGGCCTTCTGTACATGGCGGAATGCCTGCCCTATGCGGCCGGCGGAAGGTTCCCGATAGTGATGATGAACGCCAACCGCTCGGTCGCGCTGCCGTGGAACATATACGGCGACCAAAGGGACTCGCTCCTGCTGCTGGACAGCGGGTGGATGCAGGCCTACGCACAGGACGCGCAGGAAGGCCTGGATCTGGCGCTGATGAGCTACCGCATCGCGGAGGATCCCGAGGTGTCCACGCCATTCATGATAAACTTGGACGGATTCCGACTCACACACACGTACGAAGTGGTCGAGGTGCCCGACAAGGAGTCAGCAGACAGATTCCTTCCTCCGTTCAGGCCGATCGGAAGCATAGATTTCAAGGATCCGCAGAACATAGGTTTCTCCGCCGGACCGGAGCACAACGTGTTCTTCAAGTACAAGGCGCACCGCGCCGTCCTGCGCTCGAGGTCGGCGATAGCAGGGTCGGAGAAGGCGTTCTCCGACATATTCGGACGGGAATACACCGGGCTGATCGAGGAATACCGCTGCGAGGACGCAGACCACATACTGATAACGCTGGGCAGCGCGTCCGGCCTGTGCAGGCATGCGGCGGACGCGGCCCGGAGCGAGGGGATCCGCGCAGGGGTCCTGCGCATAAGGTACATGCGTCCGTTCCCTGCGGAGGAGATAGCCGCCGCGGTCTCCGGCGCAAAGTCCGTGTCCGTGCTGGAGGCGGACGTGTCCTTCGGCGGCTCCGGCGCGGTGTTCTCGAACGTGGGGGCGGCGCTGTTCTCCGCCGGCCTCAGCATGCCCTCGTCGAACTACATAGGCGGACTCGGAGGCCGCCGCATATCGCAGGGCGACGTGCGCAGAATATTCTCGGACATGGCCGCCGGCAAGACCGGCGTGCGTTTCATAGGCATAGAGGAGGGGTTGCAATGAGTCCTCCCGTTCCGGAGCTGTCGGACGACGAGTTCTTCTACGGACACAAGGCCTGCGCCGGGTGCGGAGGCAGCCTTGCGGTGCGCATAGCGCTGAAGGTCCTTGGGGAAAGGGCGGTCGCCGTCCTCCCTGCAGGGTGCATGTCGGCGGTAGGCTTCAACTTCCCCCAGCTGTGCTTCGCCAACAACGCCATAATCTCCACGTTCGCCGGGACGGCGTCCATGATGACGGGGATAGAGGCGGGGCTCCGCGCCCGCGGCATTACCGACTTCAAAGTGGTGGGGTTCGCAGGGGACGGCGGGACGGCGGACATAGGCATACAGGCGCTGTCCGGGGCCATCGACCGCGGGGACGACGTCATATACATATGCTACGACAACGAGGCGTACATGAACACCGGAACCCAGAAAAGTTCTCTTACGCCTTTCGGCGCCCGCACCACCACGACGCCGTTCAAAGGCAACGTCCGCGACAAGAAAGATATGTTCGAGATCGCCGCCGCCCACGGCATACCGTACGCGGCGACGGCAAGCGTGGGATATCTCAACGATTACATGCGCAAGGTCGCCAAGGCGGCCGAGATCAAGGGGACCAAGTACATCCATGTGATCGCGCCCTGCCCCACGGGATGGGGCGCCGGATCCGACGAGACCATAGAGCTGGCGAAAGAGGCCGTGGACTGCGGCCTGTGGCCGCTGGCGGAGTATGAGAACGGCGAATTCACGCTCAGCATGAGGGCGAAGGACCCGTCGCTTCTGGACGGCCACATAAGAAGGCAGGGGAGGTTCAGACATCTGACCTCCGAGGACATGGAGCACATCAGGGAGCTGCGGGACCGCAGATGGGACCGCATAGAGCGGAAATGGAACACCGATCAAAGGAGGAGAACACAATGACTGACGGAAAATATTGGAACGAGCGGATCGAGACCATGCCGCGCGATAAACTTGAGGAATATCAGCTGGAAGCTCTGCGGGAGGAGATAAGGTTCGCGTACGAGCATTCCCCGTACTACAAAAGGTCGTTCGACGCGGCGGGAGTGGGTCCGGACGACATCGGGACGCTTGCCGATCTGAGCAGATTCCCGTTCATAGACAAGGTCACGCAGAGGGACACCCAAGGCGTGGGATCGTTCCTGGGGGAGCTTTGCGCCGTCCCCGAGGACGACGTGATATTCATATCGACGTCGTCGGGATCCACGGGGGTCCCGACCATGAGCCCATTCACTCAGAAGGACTTCGACGAGTGGCAGGACGTGGAGAGCCGTTGGTTCTACCAGGCGGGAATGAGAAAGAACGACCGCTACGTCCATGCTCTCAACTTCTCCCTGTACGTCGGGGGCCCCGACGTCATCGGCGCTCAGAGGATCGGAGCATTGTGCATCTGGGGCGGGACGCTGCCCTCGGAGAGGCTCATATTCATCCTGAAGACCTATCAGCCCACATGCATATGGACAAGCCCGTCCTACGCCTGGTATCTGGGGGAGACGTGCAAGAAGAACGGAGTGGATCCGGTGAAGGATCTGTCCATCCGCAAGATCTTCGTGGCGGGGGAGCTGGGAGGATCCATAGAAGGCACCCGCCGCGCGATAGAGGAGCTGTGGGGCGCGGAACTGTACGACTTCTACGGCCTCTCGGACATATTCGGCGCGTGCGCCGCCATGTGCGAGGCCAAGGACGGCCTCCACATCGCCGAGGACCACATACTGGTGGAGACGGTGGACCTGAACTCAGGAGAGGTCCTGAAGCCGGGGACCACGGGGGAGCTGGTGTACACCACGCTGCGCAAGCACGCCCGGCCGATGATACGCTTCCGCACGGGCGACATAGGATACATCGACACAACGAAATGCTCCTGCGGAAGGACCCACGGGCGCATACACGTGGTCGGCAGGAAGGACGACATGTTCATCGTCTCGGCGGTGAACGTGTTCCCCAGCGACGTCGAAGCGGTGGTGCGCGGGCAGAAAGGAATCACCGGGGAGTATCTGATCCGCGTCACGGAGAAGAACTACACATGCCAATACGAGGTCACCGTCGAACGCGAGGAATCCAACACCGCCGAGACCGACGAAGATGTGGCCGCACGGGTGCAGAACGCGCTCAAGGCCCGCATCGGCGTGAAACCCGCCAAGGTCCTGGTGGCGAAGGAAGGCACTATCGAGCGCTCCACGCACAAAGCGAAGCGCATAATCGACGAGCGCAAGCTCACATACCACATATGAGGGATCAAGATGCCTCGGCCGTCACGCAGGACAGAGAATTTCACCGATTCGGTGATCAGAAGGATGACCCGCATATCCCAACGTTTCGACGCGATCAACCTGTCGCAGGGATTCCCGGATTTCGACCCGCCCAAAGAGATATTGGACCGCCTCGCGGAGGTGGCTTACGAAGGTCCGCACCAATACGCGCTCACATGGGGCGCCAAGAACTTCCGCGAGGCCCTGGCGGCGAAGCAGTCCCGGCTCATGGGGTTCGATATAGATCCGGAAAGCGACATCGTCACCACATGCGGCAGCACCGAGGCCATGATGGCCGCCATGATGTCCGTCGTCGATCCCGGCGACAGAGTGATAGTGTTCTCGCCGTTCTACGAGAACTACGGCGCGGACGCCGTATTGTCGGGGGCGGAGCCGATATACGTGCCGCTGCACCCGCCCACATTTGAATTCGTCAAAGAGGAGCTGGAGGCCGCATTCGCCCAAAGGCCGAAGGCCATAATCCTCTGCAACCCGTCCAATCCCACCGGCAAGGTGTTCACCCGCGCCGAACTCCAAACCATAGCCAAACTGGCGCAGGAATACGATTCGTACGTGATCACCGACGAGGTCTACGAGCACATAGTCTACGGCCCCCACAGGCACACGTACATGGCGTCCCTTCCCGGGATGTACGAGCGCACGATATCGTGTTCGTCGCTGTCCAAGACGTATTCCATAACCGGATGGAGGCTCGGATACGTCATAGCTCCGCCGGAGGTCATCGACGTGGCAAGAAAGGTGCACGATTTCCTGACGGTCGGGGCGGCCGCGCCGCTTCAGGAGGCGGCGACGGTGGGCCTGAGGTTCGGGGACGGCTATTACCGCGATCTTCTCGACAAGTACGACGGGAAGCGCAGACTGTTCCTGAAGGGATTGGATGAGATCGGAATAGAGCACACCGATCCCCAGGGGGCGTACTACGTCATGTTGGACATATCAGAGTTCGGATACGACGACGACGTGAGATTCTGCGAGGATCTGGCCGAGAAGGCGGGGGTCGGCGCCGTGCCGGGCTCCACGTTCTTCAGAGAGGACATAAACCACCTCATACGGCTGCATTTCGCGAAGAACGACGAGACGCTGGAGGCGGCCTTGGAGAGGCTGTCCAAGATGCGCGACGTGTTATGATCTCTTCCCGGGCGTCTTCAGATCGGGATATCTTTCCCGCAGGGTCCTGAGGGTGCCGGACGTCAGCAGAGGCTCCGACGCGCGGTCGGCGGCCGCGACGGCGGCGATCGTGCGGTCGATCTCCTTCGGGGCGCAGCGGATCACCGCCTTGCCGGGGACGCACTGCACCACGTAAGGCACCTCGTCCTCGGGGCAAACGCCCCTGAGGCGGTTGATCAGCATCGATCGCGTAAGGCCCGCGCTCACGCCGAAAACCACGTACCTGCGCCTCCCGCGTTCCGATTTGACCACCATGCCGCACCCAGGTCATTTTTTGTTCTTGTATCTTTGCACGGACGTCCTCTCGTAAACCGCGCCGCACCGCCTGCATACGGGCTTGACGGAATCCGCGCGGTTCCCGCAGGAGCACAGGAATGTGCCGTCCGGGCGCGGGAACACCGCGCCGCATGCACAGGCTCCTTTTTTTATTGCGCCGCCGCAGATCGGACATTCCGACCGCTTCGGAAGACGCTTCCCCAAGGGGTCGTAAGCCGTCCCGCAGTACGGACATATGTTCGTATGCACCGCGCAGGAGTCATGGAACACCATCCCGCAGGAACACACCGAAACTGCCTCTTCTCCTATCTCTCCGTAGCAGATCCCGCACTTCTTTTCGTCTTCTCCTTCTTCGATCGCGTACAGTCCGCGCTCCGCCGTTCTGCCCACTTTTGCGGCGGCCAGTCCGCCCGTCGATCTGCGGTATATGGCCGTCATCAGGACCATGGTTATAACAGCAGCCAACACTGCGAAGATAGCCAGAGCCATCTGCGTCTCCTCTGCGCCCATGTTTGGGTTAATAAATGTTATCATTATTAAATCTCCCCCGGATATTCTTCAAAAAAACAATTTATACATACGAATAATAAAATTCGTATGCAAACTAATCACAATTTTTTAAGTAGAATTACTGTTATCAGTAATGCGCTTGCATAGATATGAAACACTCATCTGGATATGTTTGAATTCGGTTAACCTAAATTCTATTTGGAAAATATTACGTCTGTGTCAAAAAGAGTTTTTTTGAATATGATAAAACTAGATAAACCTTTCTCAATAAGGGTTTTAATTAGGGAGTGTATCCCAAGGCACGTTCCAATTAGCAATTGGTAGAAACATAAAGGAGGCAAAGATTTGACTAAATCGGCACTGGTTATCGGCGGAGGCATCGCAGGTATTCAGGCTTCGTTGGACCTTGCGGACAGGGACATTCATGTCTTCCTGGTGGAGAGACTCCCCACCATAGGAGGAACGATGTGCCGTCTCGACAAGACATTCCCGACGAATGACTGTTCTGCATGCATACTCTCACCGAAGATGGCAGACTGTATCGGACATCCAAACATCGATACGCTCACGTTCCATGAAGTAGTGAAAGTGGAAGGATCCGCAGGGGACTTCAAGGTCACCCTGAAGAAGAAAGCGAGATACGTGGACCCCAAGTCCTGCACCGCGTGCGGCGACTGTCTCGCCAAATGCCCTTCGAAAGGCATACCGGACGAGTTCGAGTACGGGCTCTCCACCAGAAGAGCGATATACATCCCCCACGCCCAGGCCGTGCCCAGAGTGGCGATCATCGATGCGGCGAACTGCAGGATGATACAGAACGGAAAGTGCGGCGTGTGCCTCAAAGTGTGCGGCAAGAAAGCCATAAGCTATGAGGACAAAGACTCTGAAGTGGTCGTCGAAGTGGGCTCCATAATAGCCGCCCCCGGATTCCAGCCTTGGAATGCGTCCGTCGCCACGGAGTACGGATACGGAAGGTTCAAGAACGTCGTCACCGCCCTCGAGTTCGAGAGGATGATGTGCGCGTCCGGTCCCGAGAGAGGACACATAAAGGTGCCCGCCAACGGCGAGGACCCCAAGAAGATAGCGTTCATCCAATGCTGCGGATCCAGATCCGAGAAGCAGGGATGGAAGAAATACTGCTCGTCGGTGTGCTGCATGTACGCCACGAAGCAGGCAATGATCACCAAGGAGCACGCCGACGTCCAAGAGGACATATTCTTCATGGACATCAGATCCTACGGCAAAGAATTTGAAGCGTACATCAACAGGGCGCAGAAAGAGTACGGCATCAACATGTACAGGGCCGCACGCGTCTCCAACGTGGACGAGGACCCCGTAACAAAGAAACTCGCAGTCAGCTACACCGACTCCGAGGGCAACGGCACGTCCCAAGAGTACGACATCGTCGTTCTGTCCATCGGACTCAACCCGCCTGACGGCGCAGAAGAGATGTCCGAGATACTCGGCATAGAACTCAACCAGTACGGATTCTGCAAGACCACAGTATACAAGCCCCTGGACACGACCAGGACCGGAGTGTTCGTCACGGGCGCCTTCGCCGCACCCAAGGACATCCCCACCTCCGTCGCAGAGGCCAGCGGATCAGCCGCAAAGGCCGGTGCGTACATAGTGGATGAGAATTTCCAGCCCTGCGCGCCGAAACAGTACCCCCAAGAGAAGGATGTCGAGGGCAAGGAGCCCCGCATAGGGGTATGGGTCTGCCACTGCGGCATCAACATAGGATCTGTGGTGGACGTCCCCGCCGTCACGGAGTACGCCAAAGGACTGCCCAACGTGGTCCTTTCGGAGCAGTCTCAGTACGCTTGCGCGCAGGACTGCCTCGAAGCCATATCCAACGCGATAAGGGAGCACGACCTCAACAGGGTCGTCGTTGCCTCGTGCACCCCCAGGACGCACGAGCCCCTCTTCAGAGAGGCTTGCAAGAACGGAGGCCTGAACAAATACCTGTTCAACATGGCCAACATCCGCGACCAATGCTCTTGGATCCACATGCACGCCGCCGAGGCCGCCACCAAAAAGGCGAAGGACCTCCTCAGGATGTCCATCGCAAAGGCGGAGCTTCTTGAGCCCCTCGTCGGTTCCGAGATACCGGTCACCAAAGAGGCGGCCGTCGTCGGAGGCGGGATCACAGGGATGAACGCAGCCTTGGACATAGCCGCACAGGGCTTCCAGGTGCACCTCATCGAGAAAGAGAAGGAACTCGGAGGATTCGCCCGCAACTTCCACCACAAGGAAGACGGCAAAGAGGTCTCCGAATTCATAAAGGAGACCATCGCAAAGGTGGAGAAGTGCCCCAAGATCAAGATCTACAAAGGGGCAGGGATAAAGGACATACCCGGATTCGTCGGGAACTTCCGCGTCCAGCTCACCGACGGCAAGGAGATCCAGGTCGGCGCCGTTCTGTTCGCAGTCGGCGCGGCGCAGTACAAGCCCGTTGAGTACGACTACGGAAAGGCAGGCAACGTCGTCACCCTTTTGGATCTCGAGAAGCAGGTGGCCGAGGACAAGTTCACAGGAAAGAACGTGGCCTTCGTCCAGTGCATCGGATCCAGGAACGACAGCGTGAAGTACTGCTCCCGTGTGTGCTGTGCAGGCGCGCTCCGCAACGCGATCCAGCTTAAGATGAAGGACCCGACGACGAACGTGGCCATCATCCACAAGGACATCAGGACCTACGGATTCCGCGAGGAGCTTTACAACAAGGCGTCCTCCCTCGGGGTCAAGTTCCTGAGGTACGACTCCGACGCAAAACTCCCCGTGTTCGACGGCAAGAGCGTCAGGGCCTACGACGTGATCCTCGGCACGGACGTCGAGCTGCCGATAGACACTCTCGTTCTGTCCGCAGGCATGACCCCTCTCCGCGCAGAGAAGGAAGAACTCGCAAAGATGGTCAAGGTCCCCATAAGCAAGGACGGGTACTTCTTCGAGGCCCACCAGAAGCTCAGACCGGTCGACTTCGCCACGGAAGGCGTGTACGTCGCCGGCGCGGCGCACTGGCCCAAGTTCATGGACGAGTGCATAGCGCAGGCATCGGGAGCCGCCGCAAGGATGCTCACCATCATCTCCAAGGACAAACTCGTATCCGAAGGCATAGTGGCCGTCTCCAACACGGAACTGTGCGACGGGTGCGGAGTGTGCGAGGGATGCTGCGACTACAACGCGATAAACATCATAGTGGGAGATGACGGAAGGCTTAAGAGCGACGTCAACCCCGGCCTGTGCAAAGGATGCGGATGCTGCGTTGCGTCCTGTCCCGCAGGGGCCATGGAACAGAGAGGATTCAGGAACAAGCAGATAATAGCGGAGATAGACGCGCTGCTCAACGACTACCAGAAGGTGTGATCAATGTCAGAAGAATTCGAACCGATAATAGTAGCATTCTGCTGCAACTGGTGCTCCTACGCGGGAGCGGACGGAGCAGGCGTCGCAAGACTCCAAATGCCCACGAACTTCCGCATCATAAGGACGATGTGCTCCGCAAGGGTGGATCCCGAGTTCATCCTCAGGGCCCTCTCCAAAGGAGCGGACGGCGTCATAGTGCTGGGCTGCCACCCGGCGGACTGCCACTACATAGGCGGCAACTACAGGGCGAGGAGAAGGATAGCGCTGCTCAGGCTCGTGCTTGAGCAGTACGGCTTCGACCCCAAGAGGCTGAGGCTCGAGTGGGTCTCGGCGTCCGAGGGAGAGAAGTTCCAAACCACTCTCACAACCTTCGTCGACACGATCAAGGCTCTCGGACCGACCCCGCTTGTAAAGGAGGGACAGTGAATGGGATTCCTTGATATGTTCAAGAAAAAGCCAAAGGCGGACAAGTCCGCAAAGAACACCGCCGACAAGGCGGCCGCGAAGGCGGCCCCCGTGAAATCGGCGGCCAAGCCCGCCGGGGCGGCATGCGCCTCCAAGACGGCGGCGACAGTGGAGGCCTCAAAGCTTCCGTTCTCCGATCTGGTCGTGCCCGGCCCCCTGGTCTCATACAAGCAGGGATTCGGGACCCCGCCCAACGGAAAGATAAAGCTGGCCATCTACTGGGCGGCCGCCTGCGGCGGATGCGACGTCTCGATACTCGACAGCAACGACGGAGTCCTGACCGTCGGCGATATGGCCGACATAGTGATGTGGCCGATCGCGGCCGACGGAAAGGAGAAGGACATCGCGGCGATGAACGACGGAGAGATAACCGTCTCGATAATATCCGGCGCCGTAAGGAACACCGAGAACGAGCACATGGTGAAACTCCTCAGAAAGAAGTCGGCCATAGTCGTGTGCTACGGCACATGCGCCTGCTTCGGAGGCTCCCCCGCCCTCGCCAACCTGGTGGGCGGAGGGAAGGACGAGATCCTGGACTACGTGTACAGGAAGACCCCGTCCACCGCCAACTTCCAGGCGGACTATCACAGCGACTCGGCGGTCGTCCCGCAGAACAAGGTCGATGTGGCCGACGGAGAGCTCACGCTTCCCGTGCTGTACGACACCGTCAAGACGCTGGACCAGGTCATCGACGTGGACTACTTCGTCCCCGGATGCCCTCCCCTTCAGGAGTCCATATCCTACCTGCTGAAAGCGGTGGCGGACTTCGTCTACGGCGGCGTTGCGCTCCCCCCCAAGGGAACGACGGTCGGAGTGGTCACCAGGACCCTCTGCGACCAGTGCAGCAGACGCAAGGAGTTCAGAAGGATAACCAAGATAGTCGAACCCCACGAGATCGACGTCGACCCCGACCTCTGCCTGATGGACCAGGGCATACTCTGCCTCGGCCCGGCGACGGTCGGAGGATGCAACGCGAAGTGCACATCCGTCGGCCAGCCGTGCCGCGGATGCTACGGACCGACCACAGCCGTTCAGGAGCAGGGCGCGAGCGCCCTCACGGCCATAGCGTCCCTGTTCCCCGTGATAGACGACGACCCGACCTGCGGCGAGGACGAGATAATAGACATCATGTCGACGATCAAGGACCCGCTGGGGTACTTCTATGCGTACACGATGGGCAAATCCCTGATCAAGAGATCAGTCACCGAGAAAGGAGGCAAGTAAATGACAGGACCCGTAATATGGGATGAGAAACAGAAGATCAGCGGAAACAGGGTCACCATAGACCCCATCACCCGTCTCGAGGGCCACGGCAAGATCGAGATATTCCTTGACGACAAGGGCGATGTCAGCAGCGCATACTGGCAGGTTCCGGAGGTCAGAGGGTTCGAGAGGTTCTGCATAGGCCGTAAAGTGACCGAACTGAACCAGATCACCGCGAGGCTCTGCGGGGTCTGCCCCGGAGCGCACCACATGGCGTCGACGAAGGCCATCGACGGCTGCTACAGCACAAAGCCCACGGAGGCCGCGTTCCACCTCAGGGACACGTTCTACTACGCACACTTCGTGCACAGCCACATAGCCCACTTCTACGCACTTGCGGCCCCGGACTTCGTCTGCGGCCCGGCGGCCCCCGCCGCCGAGCGCAACGTCCTCGGAGTGGTGGCCCGCGTCGGACTCGAGCTTGGCTCGGAGGTCCTGAAGGCCCGCGCCCAGGCTCAGAAGATCCAAGCCATCATCGGAGGAAAGCCGACCCACCCCCTCATGGGAGTTCCCGGAGGAGTGAGCAAGGCGGTCAACAAGGAAGAGGCAAAGGAGATACAGAGCTACGCGGACAACCTCGTGAAGTTCTCGGAGACGTCCTTGGGAGTGTTCAAGAGCGTTGTTCTTGAGAACAAGGAGTTCGTGGACATCATAACCAACAAGGACCTCTTCTACAACGAGACCTACCACATGGGAATGGTCAACTCGAAGAACCAGCTGGAGTTCCACGACGGCCCCATAAGGGTCGTCGACCAGGAAGGCGCGGAGCACGACAAATACGACTCCAAGGACTACCTCGACCACATCGGCGAGGCTGTGGAGCCTTGGTCGTACGAGAAGTTCCCCTACCTGAGGAAGCCGGGATACAAAGGACTCGTGGACGGCAAGGACAGCGGAATGTACCGTGCGTCCCCCCTGTCCAGACTCAACGTCTCCGAAAGCATCTCGACCCCGAAGGCGCAGGCCGCATTCGAGGAGTACAAGGCCCTGTTCAAGAGCCTCGGCGTCAACGGGCCCGTCCAGTTCACGCTGGCGACCCACTGGGCAAGGATCATCGAGATGATCTTCGCCGCCGAGAAGGTCTACGAGGACGCGTACAGCGACAAGCTGACGGATGCCAACATCAAGCAGAAGGATCTGAAGGCCGGCGGCCGCGGAGTGGGATGCGTCGAGGCGCCGAGAGGCACCCTGACCCATGACTACACCTGCGACGAGAACGGCATCGTGACCGCATGCAACATGGTGGTTGGAACGACCAACAACAACGGTCCGATCAACATGGACACCGCGAAAGCGGCCAAAGGACTCATCCACAACTTCGAAGTGTCCCCCGGCCTCCTGAACATGGTGGAGATGGCGTTCAGGGCGTACGACCCCTGCAACTCCTGCGCCACCCACAGCCTTCCCGGGCAGATGCCCCTGAAAGCAGTGATCAGGTACGCAGACGGCGAAGTGTTCGAGACCGTCACCCGCAACTAAACCATTCAGACGGGGGGACTCCCCCCGTCGCCTTTTCTTTTTTCATTTATCCGAAGAGATCGCACCGCGGGTGCATTTATACGAATGACGCGATGTGCGGCAAGGCGCCGTCTCTGCACGGCGGCCATATGCAGGCTGCATGGGGAAAATAACGATGAGAGGAAAAGAACAGGCGCCCGACAGGGCGGAACTCAAGCTGTCCTCCGACAGGTTGGGAGGGGCGGCCGTGGCCGTGGCCATAGTGATAATATTGATAGTTGTGGGCGCGGCGGGGTACTTCGTCGTATTCACAGGCAACCACGCGACGGTGGACATCACCGTCCAATCCACCCACATCATTGCCGACACGGATGTCACGGTCTTCGTGGACGGAAAGAACGTGGGCACATACAAAGTGAGCAACCTCAACAATGCGCACATAACATATGAGTACAAATGGTCGATATTAGATGATTCGAAGATAATAGAGGTCTCGGCAATATCGACCGGAGGGCTGCTGGGCGTGCAAACGGATTCCAGGACGATCACCGTCCAAAACGGAGAGACGGAGAGAGTAACGCTCCTGGTGTGATCCGCCGCAACGGGCTTCATACCGAAACAACCGAAACAATTTAGGCGGGGGAGGCCCCGCCGTTCCGGATGTTCGCAATATCGTTCGCGTCATCCGGTAGAAAAATATGCCATTATTCGTGGTATTTTGCAGCAAATAAACAAGAGGCGGATCAATGCCGCATCGATGCCTGAACTGAAGAAGATCAAGGCGCATTGCCGGGGTGCGAGAGTATGAAGTTGGAAAATCACTACTTATTCGTACGAAAAAGTAGGAACAATCACTACTTATTCGTACGAATAAATAGGAATAAATATCTGCAAACACATTGCCGCATGTGTTGAAAAGAAAGATCACCGAAGATCTGATCAGGTGGAAGAACGATCCGGAGAAGAAGAGCCTCTTGGTCAAAGGGGCGCGGCAAGTGGGTAAAACCTTCATAATCGACGATTTTGCGAAGAAAAACTATGAGAATTATATCCATATCAACTTCGAACTGGCCCCAAAGACCAGAAACATATTCGCAGGCGATCTCGATGCGGCCACTCTGACGCGGGAGATCAATTATCACTTCAACACGCGCATCGTACCCGAAAAGACGCTGATATTCCTTGACGAGATACAAAGCTGCCCGCCCGCAAGAACGGCAATGAAGTCCTTCACTCTCGACAAACAGTATGATGTGATCGCATCAGGGTCTCTTCTCGGCCTCAACTACAGGGATGTGCCCTCTTATCCGGTGGGATACGAGGAGAGCATGGTGCTGCATCCGATGGATTTCGAGGAGTTCCTTTGGGCGATGGGAGTCGATGACGGGAAGATATCCGACGCGGCCTTACGTCTGAAGAACAAGGAACCGCTCGGCAATGCGGCCCTGAACATGTTTGACGACTACTTCAGACAGTTCATGGCGGTCGGAGGCATGCCGGAAGCAGTTAAGACATATGCAAGGACGCGGGATCTGAATCAGACTCTGATCAGACAGAGGACGATTGCGGATCAGTACAGGGACGATATCGCCAAGTATGCGTCCGGAAAGGACAAGACCACTGCAAGATTATGTTTGGACGCCATACCTGCGCAAATAGGACAGAGATTCAATTTCTCGGAAGCGGCAGGAAAGAGCAACGTAGGCAGGAGGGAGTACGGAGGAGGGCTGGAATGGCTTTACGACTCAGGCATAATCCAATGGTGCTACAAGGTGAGCGAACCCGCATTGCCGCTGTCCGTCAACCGCAGACTGAAGATATTCAAACTGTACATGTGGGACACAGGGCTGCTGACGTCAATGATGGAGGGCGGCCCGGCATATTCTTTGGTCAGGGACGAGGGCGGCGTCAACAGAGGGAAGATCGCAGAGAATGCTGTCGCAGGAATTCTTGGCGGGAAAGATACGATGATCACGTACTTCGAGAAAAAAGGAAATCTGAAAGTGGACTTCATCCTCAACATAGACGATCAGGTCACGGCTGTCGAGGTCAAATCCGGCAACAACACCAAAGCAAAGTCTCTGGACTCAATTATGTCTGATGCGTACAAAGTTCCCAGAGGCATAAAGCTGGAGAGAACAGACGCATATGTGGACGAGAAGGGAGTGGAACACTATCCTCTGTTTGCGGCCGCATTCATATTTCCCGACAAATCGCCGCATCGGTCGTGGATATCTCTCGACGCAGACGAAAAGAATTCGTGAGGCACAAGACAAACCTTCCCGATCGCGATGTCGGCGGTCAAGAAGTTCGGCGGGGGTGCGGGTTGAAACAAATCGCCGCATCGATGCCTGAACATGCAATGTTGAAAAGCGGCGGCATGCGCATCACAGCAAAGCAGTCGGGAAGAACAAGGCCCGACCCTGTCAAAGCCAAACGTCTTCGGTGTACTTCTTTTTCTGCCGCGTCCTGCCGTCGATGCGCAGATCTTCGATCTTTCCGAGGACGATGCCGTCCAGCAGATGGACGGAAGCGTTGTCCACGTCCAGCAGATCCCCGCCCATTATCGGCCCCAGCAGACCCTCTCCCCGTATGTTCACGGGGGATCCCCCCAGCATCCGGTTGAACGCCGGGACTATGACGAACTCTTCGGGGAGGATCTCATACTTATCCGACTTGGAATCCCTGAATCTGCCCCTGACCCAACACGGCTCGGTCGTCTGCTTTCCCACGCCGTCCCTGAACATCACCGCGGGATGGTCATGCCCCATGACCAGCACTTTCGACGACATCACCTTCGCCGAAGGCCATGTGTGCCCATGCACGAACCCCACGTCCCCGATCCTGAGGCCGGAGGCGGGGTGCAGGTTCACATGGCCCGGAAGGAACTCCTCTATCGACGTGTCGTGGTTTCCGCGGACCACGTCGACGGCGTCGAATCGGTCAAGCAGTCTTTCAAAGAAGTTCGGTATCTCCCGATACTCCTGCTTCGTGGAACCGGGAACGGAGTCCTTTACGTCGCCTATTACGATGAGCCGTTTCGTCTCCGTCCCCGCCGCCTCGGTTATGCGGTCGAACATGTCGTCGGTGCGGGAGACGATATGGAATCCTTTGGAGCGCATATGCGACTCCAATCCGATGTGGAGGTCGCCGATGACAAGGGCGTCGTCCGCTCTGAGCGCAGGTATGCCGTGAACGGGCTGGAGATCCATCTCACTCCCTCAGGCCTTCCCTGAGAACCTTTGGTATGAATGATATGACGTCTGCGGCGGTCATCCCGTACGAAAACTCGGAGAAGGCAAACTCTCCCGCTTTGCCGGAGATGTACGCGCCCAGGGACGCGGCGTCGAAAGCGCTCATGCCCTTGGACAGCAGGCCGACAACTATTCCGGAAAGGACATCGCCGGTGCCGGCCCCCGTCATGGCGGGGGTGCCCGTGCCGTTGATCCTGACATGGGAGCCGTCGGCTATTATGTCCTCCCTGCCCTTCAGAAGCATCGTGGCTCCGGTCCTCCGGGCGATCTCGGACGCCGAGGCCTGCCTGTCCTCAAGATTTCCGCCCAGACGTTCGAACTCGCCTGCGTGAGGCGTCAGTATGGTCTTTCCGGTCGTTTTGAAATCATTTCCCAAGGCGTTGAGACCGTCCGCGTCGACCACGGCGGGGATGCCGCACTGCGATACGAAGACCTTTACCGTCTCGACGGTCTCCGGGGCGACGCCGAGGCCGGGGCCTATGACGACCGCGTCGTGATATTCCGCCAAGTTCAGCAGATAGTCCACGTGCCTCAGCGAGAGGATCTCGCCGTCCAGCTCCTTCACTACGAACACCGGTGAGAATGATGAGACCAAGAGCGAAGAACTCTCGGGGACCGCTATGCGGACGATGTCCGCGCCCACCCGCAGAGCGGCCAGCGCGGCCAGCGCGGGCGCGCCGTAAAAGGCCCCGCCGCCGATGACGAGAACGCGGCCGTTATCGCCCTTATGGCTGTCCTTGAGGGGTATGGGGTACCTGAGCATGTCTCCCGGGCCCACCCTGAGGCAGGCATCGTTTGGAATCCCTATGTCTTTTACCATTATCTCACCCGAGTTCTCTGTGTTCATTCCTTCTTTGATGTCATGGAATGTTATTGTAGTATGGGGTTCAACAGATAAATCAGTCCCCAGTCCCGACGGCACATCCACAGACACCACCGTCCCGGGGAACGCGCGGGCGAAGAGGATGTACGAGCGGTGCGGTTCCCTGACGTCCCCCCTGACGCCGGTGCCGAGGGCGCAGTCCGCGAGGACGTCGAATCCCGTACGGGGAGAGAACATGCTTACGGGGCATCGAAGCTTGGACAGGGACTCTCTGACGAAAGGAGAACGAATGTCTTCGGCGGGACGCAGAAGCATGACCTCCGTGAGATCGGGAGGCATCATGCCTGCGGCGACTATGCCGTCGCCGCCGTTGTTGCCCGCACCGCAGACGAACAGGATGCGTTTCCCGGGAAACCGCTCTCTGAGGACTTCGGCGACGGCCGAGGCGGCGTTGATCATGAGCTGTGCGGCGCCCGTCCCGAGCGCTTCGGAATTAGCGTCCATGACGGCCGAATCCAGCGCAGAGATCAAGAAGATCACTTCTTGTTCTTCACCAATATCTCCCCTATCTTGGGGAGCAGCTCCGTCTTGGACATCTTGCCGCGCTCGACGCGGACGCATCCGCGTTTGGCCGCCCAATTGGCGGGATACGCCTTATTCTCGAACACGATGTACTCGAGGTCGAGGATCATCGCGCCCTTGGCGATGATGTCAAGATCCGGCTCCTTCACGCAGAGTTTCTTGGGAAGACGGCGGCCTTCCCCTCTCGTGCGGTCTATGTCGAAGTACTCCGGCCAAAGAACTATCGCGGTGTCCTCGTCGTATGCCATGGTTCACCGCAACGCTCTCAATGTTAATAATCCCGTTGAAAAAACAAAAGGCTCCGGGGCAGGGCCCGGAAATGTGATCACTGCACCAATACTGCGTTGATGGCGCCGTCCTGGCCCGGTCTGGATGTGACGATGGCGTCTCCAAACTCGGTGACGATCGTTGCGCCCCTGTTCATGATGTTGCGCTGAACGTAGTTGGGGTCTGCGGGGTTGTGCGTGACGTTGAGGATCTTAGCCTTCTTGACTGTGTTGTCCTTCTTGTTCACGACGTTCGCGAATTGGGCCACGAGCACTCCGACCTTGACGTCTCCGCCGGTGGTGCGGTACTGCTTGAGGGACTGTACGCCGAGTTTGGTGTACTGTTTCTCTCTGCCTATCTCGAATCTTCTCTTGCCGCGGCCGGAAACGAGTCTTCCGCCGGTAGGCTTTCTTCTGGATTTACCCTGCCAAAGTGCCATGGTGATCGACACGTCTATTACGGATTTGTATTTAAAAGTTATTGGAAGCCGAACAGGCCGCGAAACACGCCCCCCGACGCCCGCGGAGAATGACGGCCGGAATTTCACCGATGGCAGAAGCGCATCCCTATCGAATCGGGAACATATATTCTGCGGTTGTTTCTCCGCGCTTGTCAGGCATCCGCTTCATAGGCCGCCTTCCTGAGCCGGCGATCTCTCCGACGAAGGAACGGCCGATGCCCGGAGCGCCGGCGATCTCTGCCGGAGTGCGCACCGCGATGCCCATGGCCGAGAATGTCCGGCATCTCCGTCGCTCTTCTCGCACGATCTCCGATGTCGGCGCCCATCGCGGCCTCAACTCGACGATCGGACAAAATGCCGAATCGGATATGGTGCGGCCGGCATATCTTAGACATCCGATATGGTAAGAACGGTTGTACAGGTAATGGACTGGTAATGGGCTGGTAATGGGCTGGTAATGGACTGGTAATGGACTGGTAATGGACTGGTAATGGACGAGCAAGAGCGGTAAAATG
>JAITQH010000050.1 GCA_031288985.1 Candidatus Methanoplasma sp.
TGTGAACGTCAGATCCGCATGGCCGGGAGAACTCAGGACCGCGCTTATGCACTCGACCCTGATATCATACCCCATGTTGAAGTCGTCGGACGGCCCAAAAACTATGTCCGCCGTCTGAACGTAGTTGTCGTCTGGATCCCATGTAATGCTGTCGGGGCCGGAAATACCCGTCCCGACAAGCGCGAGTTCCGCCGCGTTCGAGACATCATGCGTCTCTCCGACGGCGTCAGAATCATCAGATGCCAAAGGCACCAGCGTTGCGGCGGCAACTGAAAGCATCAGAACCACCGCTGTTATTGCGACCAACTTTTCAGTCTTCATAAATCCCATTGGAGAGAATATATTCCCAACACCCCTCCAAGCCCCGCTGAGTGAATACGCGTCCCGGATATACATAGATATGTATGAGCGCCTGCGGAACCGCAGATTCAGCCATACTCACGGACGGAGCGTCACGCGTCCCTGCGCCCAAACTCTCTGAGGTATTCCTTGGCGCCGTTCAGGTTCAGGATGGCGTCCTTCAGCAGATGCTCCTCCGCTTCTTTGACCTTGTTGAGAGTGAGATACGTGTTGGCCATGTCCTGATGCAGCTTCGCCAGAACGTGCACGTCGTCAAGCCTGTTGGCCTCCAAAAGCTCTTCCAACAGCACGATGGCGGCCCTGCGGTCGCTCATGTACGGATCTATCATGCCTTTTCGCTGAAACGCATCCCCCCGCGAGATGAACGGGAACACCAGCGTCATCATGTCTTCCAAGCGGCCCTTCTCCAGAAGCGCGGCGCCCGCATCGATCGACGAGGAAAAGAGTTCGGCCGCACCGTCCATGTCGTCCGCGTCGAACAGGATCGCCCCTTCCAGGTTAAGCACCTCCGCGTAACGGTTGCGGGACCAGTCGTCGTCCTTGCATGCCAACAGCGAGTACGCCTTCTCGATGAACGGACCTGCGATCGCAGGGAACCCGCAGTCGTAAAGATCCCCGCAGCACCGAATGCACATGTACACGGTCTTGCGGCCGTCATAGTACCTGGAGCCGTCGGAAAGCTTCTTCAGCCTGGAGGCCGCCAGAGAGTAATCTGCGGCCATGTCCTCCGGGTGTTTGCCGCCTCCCGCCTCCCCTCTTGACACGAACAGCTTGACGTATGCGCCTGCGTCGACCTCCCCTCCCCCGTCCTCGATCCTGCCGGCGATCTCCGCCGCGTCGTCGAAGTCCGACAGTGCGGACACGCAGTGCCCCATCATGGAAAGGACGCATCCCCGGTTAATCAAAGCGTCCAAGAGGTCGACGTCCGATCCTTCCTCTTCGAGCGCATTCACCCGGTCGTTGTATTCTTTCAGCGCGGATTCCAGATGCTCTTCGGAAGAGGACATTCTTTGTAAATAGGGGACGGCGGTATAAATCCACCGCCGCAGGAGCGGATGCGTTTTCGAATCTGCCGGGCGGAGGGACAGGCGTCGGGGCAACACCTGCGGTCCAAAAACATCTTTGACGCGGCTGAATGAAATGAAACTGACAAGATATGCATATTTTTCCCAATCATACTATTATATCTCTCTGTCTTTCGGAAACGCATGGCGCAGAAGCGTGTCCTGGCGATTCATGACGTGTCCTGTTTCGGAAGATGCTCCCTCACGGTTGCACTCCCGATCATCTCGGCGGCGGGCGCCGAATGCACGGTCCTTCCGACTGCGGTGCTTTCAACCCACACCGGGGGGTTCACGGGGTTCACGTACAGAGACCTCACGGGCGATCTGAAGCCGACCGTGGAACACTGGAAGGATCTCGGTCTGAGCTTCGACTGCATATACACCGGGTTTCTGGGTTCGTTCGAGCAGATCGACATTGTGATGGACATCATAGACGCGCTGCGCGGCAGGGACACGAAAGTGGTGGTGGATCCGGTGATGGCGGACAACGGAGAACTGTACAAGGTGTTCTCCGACGACTTCCCCGAAGGCATGAGAAAGCTGTGCGGAAGCGCGGATCTGATCCTGCCGAACATTACCGAAGCGTCCCTTTTGGCGGGTACGGAGTATTCCGAAGGCCCCCACAGCGTTGAGTTCACGGAGGACGCGCTCAAAAGACTGAGCGGGATATGCCGCGGGAACGTCATTCTCACGGGCGTGAACTTCGACGGCGGCGCCCTGAATTCGGCCTTGGAGTCGCAGAGAAGAGTGTACGTCGGGGCCGAGTCCGCATCCGGAAACTATCTGGGCGCGGCGGCGTACGACGCAGGGACGAAAGAGACCTCGTACGCGCTCCGCCCCCGCATTCCCGGGTTCTATCACGGCACCGGGGACGTGTTCGGTTCGGCGGTCGTCGCATCCCTCGCGAACGGCAAGTCCCTTCGGAAGGCGGCCGAGATCGCGGTCGATTACACCTCGGAAAGCATCCAACGCACAAGAGATGCAGGGACCGACGTCAGATTCGGAGTGAACTTCGAGGCCGGCCTGAGGAAGTTCTCCGAAGACGTCATATGACGGCGCCGCAAGTCCTTCCGGCTCTTGGCAACGTCGATTGACGATTATATGGCGATCATTAAGGAACTATTTCGTGCATTAGGTCTGATTTCGTCCAATTCAGTTATATAGTCGGCACGTCGTAGTTGAGATGGAGGATGCATTGCATCGCCATGGGGGAAACATGAGCTTAAAATTAGAATCCACAAAAGGCAGGCTTGCAGCAGGCGTGGCGGTATTGGCCGCGGCGGCATTCATCATCGCCGCCGTATCGGGAGCTTGGGCGCAAGCTGTTCCGCCCGTCTCCGACGGCGGAGATTATGCGACGGGAACAGTGTTCAGCTACAAACTGAGCGGCGAGTCCCACGACGGAACCCCCGTCTACAGCTGGGGTACGATCGAGATAACAGATCAAAACTCCGAGAAGTACGATCTCGAACAGACGCTCAACGTGCGGTTCCTCGGCAAGCAGGCGCCCGAGGTAATACCTCCGGCCGCATATTTCACGCTGGACAAGACGACCGGAAGCCCCGCCGGCTTTGCATACACGGGCACTGAGGTCATCAACACCGTCGACGGCGAGAAGACGCTGGCCGTATGGTCGTCCGAGCTGTACGGGTGCGGATCGACCCCCGAGGATTCCTTCCACTCCATCGAGACGTATTATACCGATCCGGACAGCGGTTTGATCTACAGATACGTGAGCGACACGCGCGGCTCGCCCGGACACGATGTCCGTGCCTTGGTGCAGGCCGACCTGACCCACATAGGCACAGAACTCTGGGTGCAGCAGGATCCCTGAACAAAGGAAGCGGCCCGGTTCGGGCCGCTTCCTTGCAAAATACACCACTGCGAAGAATTGAGCAGGATTGCCCAAAACGGCGCCGCGGACAGTCAATGTTTTAAATACACACATCAATTATGAATCATGGCCGGAAGACCCATATTAATAACGATCATCGCATTGATAACGGTGCTGGAGGGGATATTGACAGTTGTGTCGGGAGCGCTCGTTTCGTTCTCGTCAGAAAACGCATTCCTTCAGGACGTCTTCTCCGCGATCAGTCTTGAATATCTGATAAACGACGTGGCCACTTGGTTGGGGGCATCCCTGATAATAGTGGGCATACTGATCCTCGTAGTGGGCCTGGGCCTGCTTTTGGGATGGAAGTTCGCATGGTACGTGGCGGCAGTGATATACTTCCTGACGCTCATCGTCTCGCTCTATTCCGTGGCGGTGTCGCTCGCGACGGGAGAGTACCTGGCGGTCACCGCGCTGATCCCCGCGATCATCGTGCTCGTACTGATCTATTACATATTCCGCCCCAAGGTCAAGGAATTCTACGGACTCTGATCAAAACCTCTTCCTGCCGAAAGGCAGGGTCTTTTTTTTCCAACGGTCCGAAGCGCGGAGCGGCGTGAACAGCGTCGCCCGTCCGCATGCCCCGGGTCGTGTTTCTGAATCTGTTCCGGCGGTCGCCGCCGCGCGAGCCATCCGCCGCGCGAGATGTTGAACACGCCTTCATACGACGCCGGCAGGGTCCAAAAAGGCGTCGGAAGCGCTCCAAGCTCTGTAAGAATTATATACTTAGAATGCACACCGGGGAGCCATCCAGACGCTCACCGAAGACGGCGCGAACGTCGAATGCCTTAGGGGGAGGGACAGAGGCCCCGTCCGCACTGCGGACGGATTCAATACACCAGAAATGGACATGGCTCCATCGAAGCAGAGCAAGCCGTCCGAAACAACCCAAACACTGTTCCAAACGCCTTCCAACAGCAAAAACACTGCCGGCATCCTCGTGGCGCCCGGCCCCAAACTCGCGGCGTCAATCCCCAATCGTACAGTCGGCAGTGACCTTTTTTACATAATCGGCAGATCCACGTTCTTCGTCCTGACGCCAGTTTACCCCGCCGGACCTTCCGCCGGGTCCGCAATCCCATGAACGCACAGGACTGCGGAACACGGCCCGTCCTGCCCAACTTATTTAGCGGGATTCGCTTATGAAGCCGCATGAAAACCTTGGAAATGAGGAACGTGTCCGTCGTGCGCGACGGCTCCCGCATCCTCGACTCCGTCAGTCTGGACCTCGAGGAGGGAGAGAGCGCGGCTGTGCTCGGACGCAACGGATCCGGGAAGACCACCCTCATGAAGCTCATCAGGGGGGATGTATCCCCCTATTACGACGAAGATGACCCCGCAGTCATGCGCATATTCGGAGAGGAGAACCCGAACATCTTCGACCTGAGGAACAGGATAGGGGTGATATCCATGGATCTCCAGCTTCTTTTTCGCGGCGACACCACGGTGCGCGAGATGATCGCATCCGGATTCTTCGGCAGCTTGGATGTCTTCAGGAACATGAGCGTCGATGAAGGCATGGAGAAAAAGGTCTTTTCTGCGGCGTACGCGATGGGCATAGACGATATCCTGGACAGGAGGGTCGAGGGGCTGTCTCTGGGCGAATCCAGGCGCGCGCTCATCGCCCGCGCGCTGGTCACGAACCCCGAGACGCTGGTCCTCGACGAGCCGATGACGGGTTTGGACGTCGTGATGGCATCGAAGTTCAGACGAATGTTCGACATGCTCATAGGAAGCAGGATAAGCATAGTCATGATAACTCACGATCTGGCGGACATCCCGGAGAAGGTGGATCGCATCGTGATGATAAGGGACGGGAAGGTTTTCGCCGACGGTCGAAAGAGCGACCTTCTTACGTCGAAAATGATGACCGAACTTTACGGAGAACCTATTAAGGTCGAGAGCGATAGGGGAGTCTACCGTATGCATATTGCGGACGCGTGATTGATATGAGGTGTGTTTGTTCCGAATGCGGCAGGGAGATACCCGACGAATCCGATTTCTGCTACGTTTGCGGAAGCCTCAGAACCAAAGCCGTCGAGATACACGACGCCCAGGAGATAATGGGGGCGCTCAACCTGTGCCACGTGTGCGGAGGGGACATGCGCCCCGAAGACCCTGTGTGCAAAAAATGCGGCGAACCGCGCGTCAAAAGGGTCGTGATATCCGTGGGTTTGGACAGATACGGGACCGTCGCGATACTGTTGGCTCTGATCCCGGGAGCCTTGGCGCTCCTGCCGGGCCTGATAAGCGTGTTCGGCCTGGGGCATCTCATGTACAAGAGATGGACGAGAGCGGCGATGTTCCTGACGATGTCGGCGCTTCTGGGGATGTCGAAGATGTACGCGGACGAAGGCGGAATGCAGGTAATCATAATTCTGGCGACGGCGGTCACGTTCTTCGTGCAGCTAATGGAAGTGACGGCGCTCGCCATGTTCAGACGCAAGCCGCAGTGAGGTTGCGATGTCGGAAGATTGGACTGAAAAATACAGACCCCGCTCCCTGACCGGGATCGTCGGGAACCCCGGGCCGTCGAAAGACCTTCTGGCATGGGGCAGATCCTGGGAGTCTGGCCCTCCGGAGAAAAGAGCGGTCGTGCTCATGGGGCCTCCGGGCGTGGGCAAGACCTCGTCCGCCTTCGCGCTTGCGAACGACATGGGCTGGGACGTGGTGGAGATGAACGCCTCCGACCAGCGCACCGGAGAGGCCATAAAGAACACGGCGCTCCGGGGTGCGTTCTCCAACGGCTTCAGCGACAGCGGGGAATACGCCAAAGGCGGAGGAAGGCGCAAGCTCATCATATTGGATGAGGCGGACAACCTGTTCGGCAACGCCGACAGAGGCGCGCTCCCTGTGATCAACGAACTCATAAAGACGACCCTCCAGCCGGTGATGCTGACGGTCAACGACTTCTACGCACTGTCCAGGAAGAGCTCCGCGATCAAGACGGACACCATTCAGATAACAATAAAGAAACCCTCTTCGCAGTCAGTTGTCAAAGCGCTCGCCGTCATCGCTTCGGCGGAAAAAGTATCCGCGTCCCCCGAGGCCTTGGAAAGGATAGCGGAGAACGCCGGCGGAGACATGAGGGCAGCCGTAAGAGACTTGGAGTCTCTGGCCCTCGGAAGCGCGTCGGTGACGCAGGAGGCCGCGGGGAGGCTCTCGGGGCGCGAGTCCAGGCAGGACATGTACGGGGTGCTGGACAGGATGTTCAGGAAAGATGACCCGATGGGATCCAGAAGGGCGCTCATGGAGGCCGACACCGATCCCGAGACCGCGATACTGTGGGTGGACGAGAACCTTCCGTACGAGTATACGGAACCCGGCGACCTGGTGCGCGGGTACGAGAAGCTCTCCAGAGCGGACATATTCCTGGGGAGGGTCCACAGGCGCCAGCATTACCGCTTTTGGGCGTATGCGGGCGACATGATGACGGCCGGCGTGTCGGTGGCCAGGTTCGGCCGCTCCCACACCCGCGACCGTCTCAAATTCCCGATGTACCTTTCGAAGATGTCCCGTTCCAAGATGGTTCGCAACATGCGCTCGTCCGTGTGCCTCAAGCTGGCGGTGTTCCTTCACACATCCACGAAGAGGATAAGACTCGACATGCTGAACCCGATAAGGGAGCTGGCGTCCAACGACCCCGAAATAAGGGTCATGCTGCTCAGAGACGCGGGGCTGGAGCAGGAGGAGCTGGCGTTCGTTCTCGGATGCAAGATCGACTCCAAGGCCGTGAAGGAAGCGGTCGCGGCGGTGCACGCGCACACGGCGAATGCGCCTGCGGTGCATGCGCCTGCGGCGCAGATAGGATCGGCGGACGCCGAGGCCACGGAGCCCTGCGAGCCTTCCAAACATGCCGAACCCGTCAAGATGAAAGAGGCCCCGGCCCCGGAGCCGAGAGGCGGGCAGAGGAACCTTTTCGACTTCTGAGGCTGAATGAATGGACGAGCAGTACCGCGACCTCCTCATCCGACAGCAATACAGACTGCATAAAGATCATGCGGCAGTGAAGCTGTGCCATTGGCTGAAAGAGAGCTTGGTGCACGGCAGATGCTGCTACAAGCAGGATTTCTATGGGATAGAGAGCCACAGGTGCCTGCAGATGACGCCGGCCATAAACGAGTGCAGCCACAGATGCACCTTCTGCTGGCGCGTGCAGGACAGCGACTTCGAGGTCAGGGAATGGGCGGAGCCGAAGGAGATGCTTGATGCGCTCATAGCGCACCAGAGAATGCTGATATCCGGTTTCAAAGGGGATCCCAGATGTTCAAGGCAGATGTTCGAAGAGGCGTCGAATCCGAACCAGGTGGCCATATCTCTTGCCGGCGAGCCCATAACGTACCCCTACCTTTCCGACTTCGTCAAAGAGTGCCACAGCCGGGGAATGACTACATTTTTGGTCACCAACGGCACGTACCCGGAACGCCTGGAGGAACTGGACGAGCTCCCGATGCAGACGTATGTGACGGTGGCGGCGCCGAACAAAGAGGTGTACGGGCGCATATGCCGCCCCAAGGTTGCGGACGGCTGGGAGCGCATAATCAGAACGTTGGAGCTTCTGCCCTCTCTGGACACAAGGACGGTCATAAGGCATACGCTTGTGAAAGATCTGAACATGGGCCGGGAAGAAGACTACGCCCGGCTGGACAGGATCGCCGACCCCGACATGATAGAACCCAAGGGATATGTGTTCGTGGGGGCGTCGAGGCAAAGACTGTCGCTGTCGTCCATGCCTTCCTTCGACGAGGTCAGGGAGTTCTCCTCCGCGCTGGGGGAACTCGTGGGAATGGACATACTCAGAGAGAGGCCCGACAGCCGCGTCCTGCTCATGGGGAGAGAAGGCACGGAGACCGATGTCAGAAAGGCATGTGCAGAACGTCTTTCCAGACCAACACGATGAACACGACGACGTGCAGGATCGCGAACAGATACACCGCGATGAACTTCGGCTTCCGCGTCTTGTGCCTGAACAGGCGCATTCCGGCGACGGCTCCGAACGGACCAAAGAACGAAAGCAGGAGGAGGGTTGACTCCTTGATCCTCCATTTTCCTCTGAGCGCCCTGCGTTTGTCCGCTCCGAACGCCGCGAAGGATATCAGGTTAAGCAAAAGGTACGCGGCGATGGCGTATGAGATCGGCATTTCAGCGCAGCCGGCGTATGTAGTCATCCAAAGCGACTTCGAACCCGTCGGGATTCTCGTCTCCTCTGCCTGAGAAGAACGCCGCGTCGGAGATCCCCAGCGCGTCGGCCACCTTCCTGCACTGCGCAGCACCCTTCTCGTCGTTGAACCTGCAGCACAGGAACAGAGACGTCCTTTTCCTGGACAGCTCGCCCCTGTTGGCCTCTATGAAATCCGTCAGCCTCTTGTAGGGCTTCCCGGCGTGTATGCCGGTGCCAAAAACGATATGGTCGTACTCGGACATGTTTATGAGCGTCTGCTTCTTCAGGTCGAACGCGTCCGCACCAAGCTGACCCGCCACATATTTGGCGGTCTTCCGGGTCTTTCCGAAGGTAGATGCGTAAATCACTGCTTTTGATACCATTTCCCATCCTCTGTTGCGACAGCGCAATCCGTATGCGCGCCCTGTGTTGTGATTGCAATGGCGAGCAGGTATTTTAGGATGCCGTCACCGCGTCCGGGGCGTTCGCCGCGTCGCCGCGTCCGCACCGTTCAGCCGAGTTTTAATAATATCAACGCGATTGTTGCGGCATATGGCTTCAGGGTATGAGGTGGAGATCGTCGATGTCGAACGGTCGGGGGAGTTGCGGGAGATCTACGGCGGAGGGATGCTGTTCTCCTCGAAGGTCGACATATCCGGACTCTGCGTGGAGTTCCTCACGGCGGACAGGGAGCACTTGGAGATGTGGGAGGACAACTTCTACTCCATATCGGATCATGTGCGCGCCCATGCCAAGATATATTCGGTCTCCGACCCGGACGTGGAGATGAAGGTCCGATACGACCCCTCCACAAGAACGGCGTTTCTTTTCAATTTCGACTATTACGGGTGGATCAAGAGCATAGCCCTCGGCATATCGGGTAACATACTGGAGGACGGGCACGGGATATTCTCGGTGCACGGCGCGGCCCTCGACATCGACGGCGTCGGAGTCACGCTCATCGCGCCGTCAAAGACGGGCAAGACCACGCAGTCATGGGGGATGCTGAGGATGGAGAACGCCCATCTCATAACCGACGATTGGTATTTCGTCAGGATGGGAAAGAGCGGAAGGCCGATGGCGTCGGGGTCGGAGAAGAACTGCTACATCGACGCGGACATCGGCGACGTCTGGGAGGAGTACAAGCCCCTCGTGAAGAGCGTCCGGTTCGACAACAAGGGAAGGGGGATAGCGAACGTGAGATGGGTGGCCGGCGAATCCGCCGTCATACCCATGACCAAGATACGCTATGTGTTCCTTCTCAAACGCGATCACTCCGACCCTTCGACGGTCAGACACCTGACCCCGGAAGAGGCGTCGGAGTACATGGCCGAGAACGACCTGTGCAATCCTCACCAGATAATACGGAACGAGCACAAGGGCCGCATACGCGGGGAGTTCTTCAGGCGGTATTTCTCCGCGTGCGACACGTACCTGATAAACACCGTCAAATCCCCGAGGGAGACGCAGGAGCTCATCAGAGGGATAGTGGAGGCCTGCGGGCGGAGGTGATATGATGCCCAGAAGCAGCCAGTTCAAAGGAATGAGCTACACTCAGCTCGAGAACGGGAAGCAGGACGCGCCCCCGGAGAAGAAAAAGCCGCAGAAGGCCATGCCGAAGATCCCTGCGGTGAAGAATCCGTTCAAGCAGCCCGAAGACGCAGATCCCGCCGCGGTCAAGAAGGAAAGACCCGTCAAGGATCGGCCCGCGGATCCGGTCGGGACGGAGAATGAGCCGAAAAGCGCCCCTCAAAGGCCGGCAAATCCGTACGAGAGGCCGAAGGAGGCCGCTCCCGCCCCTGCGCCGCACGCCCCTGCGCCGCGGCCCGGACGCAGGGAGGCTCTGAAGGCCCGCATTCCCGCCCGGGGCGCCGGAGCGGACGAGTCGGGAGGAAAACCCATCAAGTTCTTCAGGGAGAGGATGTCGAGAGTCCTCGGAATATCCGTCGGTGCGATAATGATCGTATCGATAGTGCTGACCCTGATGATAATGGCCACCGGGCACCGTCTGGATCTCGGAAACGTGTTGGAAGGGGTCATGGTCTGCGTCCTGGCGCTCCTGTTCGGTGTCGTCATAATGGACAGCATTGTTGCGTACAGCAACGAGGCCAAGAAAAAGTCCGAAGAGAGGAAGGCCATCATACGGCGCAACAAGATCATCCAACCTATTCTGGACATGTATCTGGTGAGAAAGAACATGATGATCACTCCCAGAGAGCGCAATGTGAGGAAGTTTCAGATCGACGGGATATTCACGATCAAGGATCTGAAGGACATGTTCGACCCTTCGGAGCTGGTGTCCGACATTGGCAAATCAAAGATCGAAATGTATGCGTTCTACCAGCAGGAACTGAACAAGAAGCTGACCAGCCTCGTCGAGGATGTGGAGTTCATGTACTACGAGGATCTTTGCAACGCGGCCATGAGATACATAAACGCCACAGCGTACGGGGCGTCGGCCATCGATGCCGTCGTGGGGTACAAGGGCGCCATGACCGGCACGAGGTCGATGAAGGCGATAGTCCTCAATGCGATCAGAGACGAGCCGGAGGAAAGGAACTTCTCCGACGCTTCGCCGGTCATGAAGAACATATACATCCTCTACGACACCGTCAACGAGCAGGAGGAGGCCGTGGCGGAGTACCTCCGCCACATCAACAAGATCAACGAGGGGCCGAAGAGCCGCGTGAAGTTCGAGGACGAGGATTACGAGTGACCCAAACGCACGTCCACGGGCTTTCCGAGGGTCATTGAGTCCTCGGCCACGACGCAGTCGTACGCAAGCACCCGCACTCCCGCGCCGCTTGCTTCCTCAAGGGCCTCCCCGAACTCGCGATGCGTTTCGTAGTTGGGCGTGAAACATTTCACGCCGGACATCTGTATCAGGAACAGGATGCAGGGTTCGAATCCGTCCTCCGGAGACGATGCCAGCTCGCGGACGTGCTTCAGCCCCCTTTCCGTGGGCGCATCCGGGAACATGGCGACCCCATCGCGCTCCAGCGTCACGCCTTTCACCTCCATCAGGATCTTCCTCCCGCCCTGTTCGGCGAAGAGATCTATCCGCGAGTTCCCATAGGTGTACTCCGGCTTAACGACGTCAACGGGCCCCAGCACCTCATTCACGGATTCCAGCGCCACGCGGTTGGGCGCCTGAGAATCGATGTTGACAAGAACGCCGTTCTTGTATGCGGCTATGACGTCATACCGAGTGCCCCTTCCGGCAAAAGGTCCTTCCAAGATAAGGTCGGAACCCGGAGTCAGTATCTCGGCGCACCTGCCGGTGTTCTTTACGTGGCACTTCTCCCGGACGCCGTCTATGTCGACGTACGCAACGAATCTGTTGGGGCGTTCTATGAACGTGCCGGTCCGCACGTTCGAATAACGCAACCCGTCACCTGATCCAGCTTAGGACCTTTACCTCAGACCTCGGAGACGGCGCGACGGCCCCTGCGGGCTTCCCGACGGCGACGGCGGTGAGGTAGATGTGATCCTCGGGGACGTTGTTGTCTTCCCAGAATTCGATATGGCTCTCCAGTGGGTCGGCCAAGCCTATGATGCAGCCGCCGTATCCGAGGGAATGGGCGGCAAGCAGGATGTTGCCGGCCGCCAGGGCCGCGTCCTCCGTCGGAGTGGCGACCTCGGGCGAGGCGAATATGAATATGACCGTCGGCGCATCATGGAATATGCTTCCTCCCCTCTTGTAAGCCTGCAGCAGGAAAGGATTGCTCTCCCCCGTCTCTTCGGCATCCTCTATGTAGATGCTTTTCGCCGCGTCGCTCAGTCCGTTGATCTGTTCCTTGTTCTGGACCACGACGAACCGCAGCGCCTGCGTGTTGATGCCGTTGGCGGCATGGAACCCCGCGTTCAACAATTCCTTCACGGTCTCTTCCGGAACCTGATCGGGCTTGAAACTTCTGACAGACGCTCTTCCGTAGATCGCGTTCAACACTTCATTCATGAATGAGAATCACTGTCCGAACATATAACTGCGGCAGGTCCCCGTACAACGCAGGGCGGCGCGGCGCAGAATTCGCCGCAACAGAGGCGTTCGCGGACAAGAATGGCGCGGAGGGAGGGATTCGAACCCCCGAGGCGAGGACGCCACCGGTTTTCAAGACCGGCGCCGTGGGCCGGGCTTAGCTACCTCCGCCCGAATGCCGTGAACATGGTCGGCGTATATAACTCAACCGACAGACGCGCCGACCGCGTCCTCGGCGGGCCAGCGTTTGTTGACATGGTCGATGATGACCGCGAACCAGACCATCTCCACAACAATGGACGTCACAGCCGGCAGGACGGCCTCGGGGGCGTCCAAAAGCAGCACCATCGACAGCGACATCGCAAGCCCGGAATTGCGCCAGACGGATACAGGGAGGCAGATCAGGGCCTTCGACCTGTCAAACCCATACCGTTTGGATATGAACAGCACGGCGAAACCCAGTCCGAATATGCGGACGGCGTTGCATGCGAGTATCAGCATCACCGTCCACGGATCGCCGAGCACATAACCGCGGTTGTACCCGAGCGACAGCAGGATGAGAAAGAAGATCATTATGTTGATCACCGAGACCCTGAACCTCCTGTCGATCTTCACCTTCCCGAGAGGTATGTTGATCAGCAGCGGGACGGCGATGAACAGTATGAGATACTTGAACACCTGAAGCGGACTCACGGCGTCGCCCAGCAGGAAGAACGACAGTATGGGGGTCGTGGCGAGAGCCAGCAGATAGATGGTCGTCAGACAGATTATGCTTGCTTTGCCGTTGCCTCTGCAGAAAAGCGACAGGGCCACCGAAGACACGGCGCACGGCATGGCGGCGAGAAGCGCCCAACCCTGCCACACTTCGGGATTCGACGACTTGAACAGCAGGCCGAACAGGAGGCAGGAGCCCGCGCCCACCACCAGACATATGGCCGTTGAGATGAGGACGATCTGCCGGTTGTCGATAAAATCGGCCTTCCTGAACGATACCCCCTCCATCGAGAACGTCATCTGCACGATCAGGACCGCGATCACCAGGGTCGGCGTCTGCGGGCCGAGAGGGCCGATGGCCAGCGCGCACACGATGCCCAGGGCAACCCATATGCGGACGTTGGTCAGGATGTTCAAAAGGGCCATGGCGTTTCAACATCCATCACGTATTTACGGATTTCCGAGTATGGATGACCGAACGGGATCATCCGCTTTCAAAGAACTTCAGAGCGTCGGCGACGGGATCCTGCGACAGCACGGCGTCAAGCTGTCTTTGATACTTCGCCGCCCTGGAATCCAGGATCACCGCCATCCCCCTGTCGGTGTCCGTCCTTATGAGGCGGCCGACGGCCTGCCTCATCTTGCGCATTGCGGGAACCTCGTTCGTATATTTCCACCCCAGCCCGGGCCCGTACCTGGCGTCGAACATTTCGGACATCGCCTTCGACTCCAGGGTCGGCGGAGGGAACGGAATTCCCACGATTATCGCAAAGCACAGCTCGTCCCCCGGGAAGTCCATGCCTTCCGCCACGGATCCTCCCATCACGCTGAAGAACACCCCGTCGCGGCCCGTCCTGAAAGCGTCCAAGGCGCGCATCGTCGCCTTCTGCTGCCCCGACTCCTCCCAATACAGCCTTTTGTCTATGTCCCTCTCCAGGAACGGGCGCATGTTCTTCATGACCCTGTACGAAGGGAAGAACACCAGCGTGTTCTTGTTCACGGCGTTGCACAGCTTCGCGATCTTCTTCTCGATCCGGGTGGCCATCGACGGATCGCGGGCCATCTCGTCGAATTTGGTGGTGACGTCGTCGACGTAGACCACCAGCTTGTTCTCTTTCGGGAACGGCGACGGATACGTTCTCGCAAGCGTGTTCTTGGGAAGACCCATTATCTTGTAATACTGCTCCAGCGGCTGCAGCGTTCCGGACATGTGGACCGCCCCGCTCAGACTGCGCATGAACTCGACGATGTCCGAAGGGTCGATGCATGAGGCGGAAAGGTACTCCCCGTCCTGGCCGGTCTTTATGCTCCTCACGTAGCTGTCGCTGTCGCCGGTTATCCACGATCTGAGCACGACCCCGAGGGCGTATATCTCGGACACGCCGTACTCCCCCCTTTCCGCGACGGCGTCCATCCGGCCTTCCCCGACGGCGATCATGCGGTCGATCGCCGGTTTCAGATCCCCCCTGCCGATCCCGAATCTGCTCATCAGGGACGCCTCCACGGCGTCCTTGGGCAGTCTGCTCTCGGTCTTTCCGAACGATATGTTGGCAACCGCCAGCTGCCTGATCGTGGATTTCAGGTGCTTGATGAAGCTTTCTATGTCTATGTTCTCGGACAGATCCTTCTGCCTGACGGCCGAGCACTCTTCCAACGCAGAGTCGATCATCTTCAGCGTGATCGAAAAGCTTTCCTGATCCCGCGCGGCGTCAACAATGTTGTGCGCCTCATCGACGATGGTCACGATGCCCACATCCTCGCCCCCGAGGTTCACTATGAAATTGGATCTGATGTCTTCCGAGAGTATATGCACATAAGGGGCCACGACGACGTCCATGCTCTTCATGAGGGCCTTCTTGGCCTCGTAAGGGCAGACTCCGAGGCCTTCGCAATATCTGTCGAGCTCCTCCGATCTTGGGAAATTGTTCCTGCAATGGCCTTCGATGCCGTCTATCTCCACCCTGACCTTGTCGAAGAAACGGCAGCCTCCCGCCTGTCCGCGGGAACTCTTCTGCTTGCGGTCCTCGCACATCATGGACAGGACGCTCGGCGGCAGGGAATCGAACTCCTCGCTCCCTCTGAACAGCGGACAGGACTTGTTCCTGCCGGTTATGGCGATCCCCGACACGTCCTTTATGAGCGATATCGCCCTCAATTCCTTCATGACCTGATCGCTCTGCGATATCGTGCGGGTGAGGTAGATGACCTTCTTCCCGGTGCGTTTCGCATGCTCCAGGCTCCCGGCGAGGGACACGATGGTCTTTCCCGTCCCCGTCCCGGACTCAAGGACGATGTGCCGCCCTTGGTCAAGCGCTCCGCGGATGTCGGAGATGATCTCCATCTGACAGGCGCGGGGCAGATACGGCATGTAGGGGGCGTCCTTGTTCTCGGTCGTCAGCACCTTTGGCGGCGCCTGCTTGCCGGAGAATCCCATCAGCGAGTGCTGGCTGCTCTCCGACCCCTCGTCCAGAGGTTTTCTGCATTTGCCGCATCTGTCCTGATTGGGCAGGGCCAAGGTGCCGCAGCGGGTGCAGAATCGGTTGTTCATGTTTCGGAGAGAGAAGGCAGGGATTTAATGATATCCGGAAGACGAAATTCTGCGGCGCGCCCGCCCCGTTCAATCCGTAGCTCGTATAACCCTTAAAATACAACAAGTACATGGCCTTAAGGATAACATGGCAGGCGAAGAAGGGTTCGAGAGTCCGGATGAAGACGTATCACGCGTGCGTCTCCCCAATATAAAGGAGGGAGAGATGTTCGGGATCGCCGATCAGCTTCTCGGAGCCTCGAAGATCAAGGTGATGTGCGAGGACGGAGTGTCCCGCGTCGGCCGCATTCCCGGCAAGATAAAGAAGAGAATGTGGATAAGAGAGGGAGACCTTCTCATAATATCCCTGTGGGACTTCCAACCCGACAAATGCGACGTAAGGTTCAGGTACACCAGGACGCAAGCGGTCAACCTCAGCAAGAAGAACAAAGTTCCCAAGAACCTCGACATATTCTGAAAGGTACGGGCATGCCATCCTACGATGAGAAATATTCCTTCCTGGAAAGGCGTGTCGACGCGCTGAAGACCAACCGCACCGGCGACGAGAGGCAGACGGACGGAGAGGTCTTCGACAAGAAGACGCTGATGACCATCTACGACATGATGACGTCAGGCTTCATCGACTCCATCCGATATCCGATATCGACCGGAAAGGAAGGCAACGTCTTCTACGCGTTGGACGAGGAAGAGGAGCCGTATGCGCTGAAGATATTCCGCACGTCCACGTCCACGTTCAAAAGGGTCACCAAGTACATCGAAGGGGATCCCAGATTCAAGGGCGTGTACGGCAACCGCTGGAAGATGATCTATGCTTGGGTGAACAAAGAGTTCAGGAACCTTCAGCGCTACCTCGAAGCGGGGATACCCGTCCCGGAGCCGATAACATTTGACAAGAACTGCCTCCTGATGGAGTACATCGGAGACGAGAACGGCCCCGCCCCGCAGCTCAAGGACGTCCATCTCGACGATCCCACGGGCATGTACGACGAGGTCGTGTCGTTCATAATAGACGGTTGGAAGGACGCCCATCTGGTCCACGGCGACCTGAGCGAGTACAACGTCCTGATAAAGGACGGGGAGCCGATACTGATCGACTGCGGGCAGGCCATGACCAACGACTATTTCAATGCGAAGGATCTGCTTGAAAGGGACATAAAGAACGTGAATCGGTTCTTCAAGAACCGCGGCGCCGAGACGATAGACATGGAAACGATCATGGAAGAGACGATCAACGGAAAGGACGACGAAGAGGCGGATGAGGAATGAGGTCTGTCAGAATACCGGCCGACCGCGTGGGAACGCTGATCGGGAAGGAGGGAGAGACGAAGAAGATGATCGAGAGGATCTCAGGCATACGCATATTCGTGGACGCCGAAGGCGGGGTCACATTCAACGAGGCGTCCAAAGACGCCGACCCCCTCATGGCCCTGAAGATCATGGACGTCATCAAAGCGGTCGGCAGGGGATTCAACCCGGACCGCGCCGTGAGGCTTTTCGAGGACGACGAGTACTTTGAAGCGATAGACCTGAAGGAAGTGACGGGAGATCGCAAGAACCAGCTCGGAAGGATAAGAGGCAGGCTCATAGGCACCGGCGGCAAGACGAGAGCGATCATAGAAGAGCTGACGGGCTGCTACATGAGCGTCTACGGGAACACGGTGGCGCTCATCGGAAACTCCGTAAGCCTTCCCGTGGCCAAGCATGCGGTGGAGCTCATACTCAACGGGAGCGAACACGCCACGGTCTATCATTATCTGGAGAACCAACGTCCCAGACTTAGAATAGCGGAGATGGGTTTCGACCTCTGAGGCGGTCATATGGACGAATTTGAATCCAATATAATTGACAATATGGACGCCGCCGCAGGCTTGGCCCGCGACGGCCTCTGCGACAGATGCCTCGGACGCATGTTCGGGAAGGTCGGGACGGGAACGACCAACGACGCACGCGGAAGGAAGATAAGGGAGATCCTCTCGGAGCGCGGCATAAGCGCCCCCGCCGCAGACCCGTGCCCGCTCTGCGAGAACGTCTTCGACCTTTTGGACAGGTTCGCGGCCGCGGCGGCGGAGATGGTGAACGATGTAGAATCGGACAACTTCCTCGTGGGCACCAAAGTGGAGCCGGAGATCGCCGCCAAAGAGAAGGACTTCATCGAACGGTACGGTCCGAAGGACTCCGAAAGCATAAAGGCGGAACTGAACAGGGAGATCGGAAAGGCCGCGATACACAAGATAAACCGCCCTGTGGAATTCAAGAACCCGCAGGTGGTGGCGTGCGTGGACACCCGCTTTGCGGATGTGTCCTTGGACATAGCGCCGATATTCATTGCAGGGAGATACAACAAGTTCAGCCGCGAGATACCGCAGACGATATGGCCCTGCAGAGTGTGCCATGGGAAAGGATGTCCCAGATGCGGCGGCGAAGGCAAGATGTACAAGACATCCGTCCAAGAGATCATCGGCGACATCGCGCTTGAGATGAGCGGCGGCGGGGAGCACTTCTTCCACGGCATGGGCAGAGAGGACATCGATGCCTGCATGCTCGGCGACGGCAGGCCGTTCGTGCTGGAGATAAGCAAACCCCGGAAAAGAAGCATCGATCTGGACGAACTTGAGAAGAGAGCCAACGCGTCGGGCCTGTCGGCATACAACTCGCTGCGCTTCGTGAACAGGGAGGCGGTGCAGCTCTACAAGGGATCCGACCCTGACAAGACTTACAAAGCACGCGTGAGGGCGCAGGGTAAAGTTAATAAAGAAGGACTAAATGAGGTAGCATTATCGTTCAAGAACGTCCAAATCGACCAGAGGACTCCGCAAAGGGTTGAGCACAGACGCGCCGACCTTGTGAGAAACAGGATGATCCGATGGGTGAAAGCGGAAGTTGTAGGCGACGACGTCTTCGATTTGACCCTGAGCACGGAGTCCGGCACGTATGTGAAGGAGTTCGTATCCGGCGACGAAGGCCGTACGAACCCCAACTTCTCGGATGCCTTAGGGATCCGGTGCGTCGTAGAGACGCTTGACGTACTATCGATTGACTATCAAGAACCAATGAGGGATTAAAATGGTGCAAGCATCCAGAGGAACAAGGACGAAGACCCGTAAACTGTTGCAGAAGAGACCAAGGGACCGCGGCCTTTCTCCGATAACCAAAGCGTTCCAGATCTTTGAAGAAGGCGAAAAGGTCAACATAGTCATAGACCCCGGAGTTCACAAGGGCATGCCCTTCTCCAGATTCCACGGACTCACGGGAGTCGTCGTCGGAGCCAGGGGAGAGGCGTACGAAGTGAGCGTCAAGGACGGCAACAAGACCAAGATGGTCGTCGCACGCCCCGAACACCTCGTAAGAAACTCCGGCTGAAGGTGTGTCGCATGACTGAACAGTATGTTACATTGGCCGAGGTCAAAGACCTCCTTACGGCCGAGAACCTGGAAAGGGAGCTCCTCCCGACCCAGAAAGCGGCAATGGAGCATGCTGAGAAGACGGCGGCCCTCTCAACAGAAGATGCGAAGGCCCTCATGGCGGAGGTCATGGAGATCGAAGGCGTCACCGACTACGTCGCGGTCAAGATCGCAGACCTGATCCCCCAATTCCCGGAGGATGTCCGCGCCATATTCTCCAAAGAGAGAATAACTCTTGACGCCCCATTCATAACCAAGATCATTGAGGTAGTCAGTAAATACTTGTGACCCTATACACGGGAAAGGGTGAACTCTTTGGAAGAGTACGCATACATATTGGACTATTTGGCGCAGGGTTCGGGCGGCGCCGGCAATTTTGGCAGGAAGGAGCCTGTATGCTACGCTCTCGGCGACGAGGAGTTCAAACTGTTCGAGCTGGTTCCCAAACAGGGTGCGATCGTCAACATAGGCGAAAGGGTGTACATAGGCAAGGACGCCGCCAAGAGGACGATCATAGATCACGTCAAAAGGCGCATCGGAGCTTCGGATCTGACGCACAGCGCGGTGGCCGAGCTGGAATACTGCACGGCCGAGATAGTCCTGGCCAATCAGTCGCGTTTCATAAGGTTCTTTAACGATGCGGGCCCCATATCCATGCGCAAGCACCTTTTGGAGGAGCTGCCGGGACTTGGCAAGAAGACGATGGAGTCAATCCTCAAAGCGCGCACGGTCGAGAGTTTCAAGGACTTCACGGATCTGAGCACCAGAGCGTCCGTTAAGAACCCCGAGAAGCTGATCGCGTCCCGCGTGGTCCTCGAGATAACCGACAACACGCAGAAGCGCTACCTCTTCGTGTCGAAATGAGCCGAAGCGAGACCGGCAGGCTCATCGCCGAAACAGGGGTCGTCCCGAAGAAGAGCAAAGGCCAGAATTTTCTCGCCGACGGAAGGGTCGCCGACAGGCATGTGGATTTTGCAGACATATCCGACGGAGACAGAGTTCTGGAGGTCGGCCCCGGACTGGGGGTTCTGACGGAACGGCTTCTGAACCGCCCCTGCGAGTTGACGTGCATAGAGCTGGACGACATCCTGGCGAACTTCATTGGGGAGAAGTACGGCGACAGGCTGACGCTGATAAGAGGCGATGCCGTCAAAGTTCCCTTTCCCCCCTTCGACAGATTCGTCAGCAACCTGCCGTACAGCGTGTCCACGCCGATAATATTCAAACTTCTGGAATACGATTTCAAAAAGGCGGTCGTGATGGTCCAGAGGGAGTTCGCCGACCGCATGATCGCAGACGTCGGCAGCCCTGACTATTCGCGCCTCACGGTGAATCTCTACTACAGGGCGGACTGCAGGATGTTGGAAAAGGTTCCGAGATCCAGGTTCAAACCCGCCCCCAAGGTGGATTCCGCCATCGTCGAGATAACGCCCCGCCCCGCCCCCTTCGCGGTCAGGGACGAGAAGACGTTCTTCCGCGTCACCGAGATCACGTTCAATCACCGCCGCAAGAAGATAGGGACGTCGCTGAAGGCCGCAGGGCTGTATGGGGACGGCGTACCTTACGCGGATGAAAGGGTGGAGAATCTTCGGCCTGCGGAGATAGCGGAGATCGCCGACGCGGTGTTCGGCAATTCAAATCCAAACAATATCAAATCGTGATTTGTCAAAGCACGATTTGTCAAAGCATGATTATATTAACGGTTATGACAATCATCGTTCATGGCGGCGTTCATCGGCAGGAAAGAGGAGCTGCGGATCCTTGAGAACAGATACAGCAGTGAAAAATTCGAGTTCGCGGCGATATACGGAAGAAGAAGGGTAGGCAAGACCACCCTGATCGAAGAATTTGCGAAAGGCAGGAGGGCAATCCTGTTCCAAGCCCGGGAACGGTCGTACGGGGAAAATCTGGACAACCTGAAGGCCGGGACGGAAGACGCAATAGGCCGCGGTCCTCCCAATGAGAATATGGATTCTCTGCTGGAACGGATATTCAACGCGGGAAAGGACGACAGACTCGTTTTTGTGATTGATGAATACCCTTATCTTGCAGAATCTCACCCTTCCGTATCATCGATCCTGCAGGACGCAATCGATCGAAACCACCGCTCATCGAAAGTGTTCCTCATTTTATGCGGCTCGTCCATGAGTTTCATGGAGTCGCAGGTCCTCGGAGAGAAGAGCCCTCTCTACGGCCGTGCGACATCCGTGCTCAGGATAGAGCCGTTCAACTGCCGCGAGTCAGGGGATTTTGTCAAAGCCTACACAAGTGAAGATAAACTCAGGACGTACGGAACGGTCGGCGGGACGCCCAGATTCCTGACCATGTTCGACGACTCCCTCCCGTTCGAGGTCAATCTGCAATCGTTGATGGGGAGGGACTCTCCGATGCATTTCATTGTACGGGACATGATCAACGGAGAGTTCAGAAGCCCTGCGATGTACAATTCGCTGCTGTCGGCAATAGCGGCAGGCAACCGCAGGGTGAAAGACATCTCGTCTGCGGCGCGCATCGACGCGCGGACGGCGGCAGTGTACTTGGGAAACTTGGAGGCCGCAGGCATCATCGGAAAAGAATTCCCGGTGAATGCCGCCGGCAGGAAGCATGTATATTATACCATCAAGGACAACCTTGTCAGATTTTGGTTCGCATGTCTGAAGGATCGCCTTGAAATGATCGAGAGAGGAAGAGGCGACAAGGCTTTGGACGATGTGAAAGACTGTCTCCAAAGATATATGGGAGGGGTCTTTGAGGAGGTCTGCAGAGAGTATGCGCTCACACATCTTTTGGCGGACAGCGTCGGAAGATGGTGGGGATCCGATCCGGAGACCAAGATGCAGGTCGAGATGGACATTGTTGCGTCAAGGCGCGTCGGCGGGGAGTCGGTCGGTCTGTTCGGCGAATGCAAGTTCCGCAACGAACCGATGAATGCGGGCATGCTTGACGAACTGAAGCACAGGTCGGGCCTTGTGGGAGGGTTCGACCGCCGCAGATACATCCTGTTCTCGAAGTCGGGATTCACCAAGGATCTGACGGACAAAGCGAAAGCGGACGGGACGACGCTGCTGACGGTCGAAGATCTGTTCTCCGATGCGCCCCATGCGGACATATGGAATTGACTCGGACCCATGCTCATCGGCGCGGGACGGCCAAGAGCGTCACGTTCTCGATCTGCTGATGACAAGAGCGGAAGTGAGGTCGGAATGCGTCCTCTCCATTATCCCGCGGGCGATGTCCTGCTTCCGGCGTATAGGGAGTATGGAATCGGGCACGTCGAACGTCATCAGCGCGTTGAACATCTTCTGCATGGTCTTGAACAGCTCAACCGCACCGTCGGTGTCGCCCGCTGAAAGGTTGTTCAGGAATATCCGTCTCAATTCGCCTATGCAGTCCGCAAACCCGAGCATCCACGCTCCCGCAGGCATTCCCAATTCCTCGAAGGACGGAACACTCTCTCCCTTGATCATCGAACACAGGATCAGGGCTTCGGCGCACTCTGCCAAAGCATCCACCGCGCTGTATGCAAGAGAGGGTTCGGCATCGGTCATGGAGACGATCTTGGAGACTCCGTTCCGGATGGCGCAAAAGTCTCCCGCCTCGCCGACGTGCACCGAATGTATGGCGCGTTTCGTCTCGCGTATAACGGCGCGGGACTCGGCAACGACGTCGTTGCGCGCCCGCTCCACATCGGCCATGCGTTTCAAAGCCAGCTCAACAACCGCGGCGACATCGTCCATATATGCATAACGCGGAAGCAGTATTTGGTCACAGCGACGCAAAGAACGATCTTCGGAGGCCGTCGCGGAACAGCTCCTCCCGCACGCGGTCGTCGAACAGCCCTTCGGGCTCGATGAAGTCCAAGCCGTCGTAGACGACGTCGCGCAATGTAAGCGCGTCGGCGCGGGCAAGGCCGAAGCCGATGCTCTCTCCCGACAGGGCGCGCTCCACATCCGACAGCTCCGCGTCGCCTCTGCCGACGGCGGCGATGGCGGCGCTCATGCGGCGCACCATGTTCCAAAGGTAGTATCCGGCCTCGAAGTCGATAACGATCAGGCCGTTCTCTTTCCAAACGTTCACAGAATTCATGGTAAGAACGGTCGATTTTCCATCCGCCTTGCAGAATCTGACGAAGTCATGCTCCCCCTCGAAAAGCGCGGCGCATCGGTTTGCCGCGTCGACGTCGAAGCAGTCTTCCTGCAGGATCTGCCGGTACAGACGGCGGTCGGCATGCCGGGGATTGAAGTCTTCTCCCACCTCGGCGATGCTCCTGTAGAAGACATCCCGGGAGACGGCGTTCAGAGCCTTCAGCAGGATCGTCGGATCTTCCAAAGGAGTGTTGAACACGGCCACGTTGCCAAGCGCGTTCACTCCGCGATCGGTCCTGCTGGCCAGGCGAAGATCCAACTCGTCCTCGGAGATGCGGCAGATCCTCATGAGCGCCGAAAGCGCCTCGCCTTCCACCGTGCGCGCCCCGGGCTGCATCTGGGATCCGTAGAACCCCTCTCCAAGGTATGCGATCTTGACTGCAACGCGAATCATGGACGCAGACGTCTGACGTTGTCTACGCGGCGCTGTATCAAAGAGGCCTTCCCTATGTCGTGGCGCACGCATATGTGGGTGCCTGTGATGAACCGGAGTCCGTCTTCGCAGTTTTGCTCGGCGTCTTTAAGATATGCCGCCACTCCTACGACGGCGATGGACCTCGACGTCCCTGTGAGCACCCTCCCATCCACCACGTTGACGTTGGCATAGTACAACTCTGCGCCGGAAGCGCGGATCTTGGCCTCGTCGATGCATATCTCATGCCCGGACTGGGGGTCGGTCCCGTATCCCGCCGGCACCACGTACTTGCACACTGTGGCCATGCTCTTGAATTTGACGTCGTCCTTCAGCTTGCCTGCGTTCATGTCCCGGATGATGTCCGCGAAACTCGTCTCCAATATGGAAAGGACGTTCATGGCCTCCGGGTCGCCGAACCTGGCGTTGATCTCAATGACCTTGGGGCCGTCCGCAGTGAGCATGAACTGTCCGTACATCGGCCCCACATAGGGGCATCCCTCCGCACTCATGGCGTCAACGATCTTCTGAAGTATGCAGACTGCGTTCTCTCTGTCGGCCGATGTGATGAAAGGCAGCAGATGGTCGGCGTCGGAATAAGACCCCATACCGCCGGTGTTCGGCCCCACGTCGCCTTCATACGCTCTTTTGTGATCCTGGACCAGCGGCATCGGCACGATCTTCTTCCCGTCCACGAACACCATCTGGGTGAACTCCTCTCCGACGAGCTTCTCTTCGAATATGACCTGTCCGCCGCCTATGTTGTCTGCGAATATGTCTCTAACGTAATCAATGGAAGCGTTCAGACCGTGAAGGTGCTCCCCTTGGACCTTGACTCCCTTTCCGCCGGTAAGCCCGACGGGTTTGATGACGACCTCGGTCGTCAGTCCTTCAAGGTATGCTTCGGCGTCTGCGGCGTTGTCGAACGCCGCGAACCCTATGTTGCCTGCGATGTCGTATTTCTTCAGGAGTTCGCGCATGAACGTTTTGGAGGTCTCGATCCTTGCCGCCGCCTTTGTGGGAGCGGCGCATTTGACTCCTATATTGTCCAAAGCGTCCACGATGCCCGCTTCAAGAGCGGACTCGGGGCCAACGAACGCATACTCCAGCCCATGCTCGATGGCGAACTCGCATATGCCGTCTATGTCTGTGTCGTCGAGAAGCTTGTACGACTTTGCTCTGGCCATTATTCCGGGATTGGCATTCTTCATGGTGGAATAGATCTCGGCGCCCGAGCGGTGCAGCGCTTCGACGGCCGCATGCTCTCTTCCGCTTCCGCCTATAGTTAATATTTTCATATCAATACCTCAGAGATCCAGCGCAGAGAGGATCCCACCCAATCCCTGCTCCGTCTTCACGCTGCATCTGTATATCTCCTTCAGTCCGCCGGTCAGTCTTCTGTAGTCGCCGGCGATCACATCGGGATCGACATCCACGGCATCCGCGATATCGACCTTGTTCAACACGGCAACGTCCGAATGAATAAAAATATCATGGTGCTTTCTGACCATGTCATCCCCCTCCGTGGTGGAGACCACCACGACGCGGTAGTCCGCGCCCAGAGGGAAGTCGGCGGGGCACACAAGATTCCCGACGTTCTCAATAAATATCACGTCATAAGAATCGAGATCTATCTGTTCAAGCACTTTTCTTACCATGTTCGCGTCCAGATGGCACTCGCGCCCCGTGTTGCAGTTCACTGCGTCAAGGCCAGATTCGCGCATACGCCTGTAATCATCCTCTCCGGTGACGTCCCCTGCGACGGCGCAGGACCTCACGCCCTTGGCGCGAAGTCTTTCTGCCAGCTTTATTATGAGGGCGGTCTTCCCGGAACCTATCGACCCCATGAGTTCGACACATTTGATGCCGTGATTCTTGAGGAGGCGATAGTTGGAATGGGCAATCTTGCTGTTCTCCCTGAGAACATCATGTTCCATTCCCATCTGGACTATATGCATATCATGCGGATAGCTTACAGAATATAAACACTATCCTTATACGTCCCCTGTCATTATCACCGTACGAGCACATGAGCTATTCAGAATTCCTATCCAAGGCGCTTGACGCCGCAGGGGCCCGCGAAGGCGCCCGCATCGAAGCGTCGTCCGGCGGAAAGACATACAGCGGCATACTGATGCCTCATCACGAGTTCAGCTCCCCCGACATCCTGATAATCAAGATCGGAAGCGGATACAACATCGGCGTGCGGATGCGGCCAGGGCTGGAGGTCAGAGTGCTCGACGGACAGCATGAGGCGCAGAAGAAAGAAGACGCCGCGCCGCGCATCGACGGCCTCCCCAACATATCCCTCATAGGGACGGGCGGGACGATCGCGTCATACGTGGACTATCGGACCGGAGCTGTCCGCCCTGCGCTGTCCGCGTCCGAGCTGACCAACGCCGTCCCGGAGATAAGGGACATAGCTAATGTGTCCGCGAGGGCGCTCTTCTCGATATTCTCGGAGAACATGGGCGTGGAGCATTGGCAGAAACTCGCCGAGGCTGTCGCCGAGGAGATGAACAACGGCGCCGCCGCGGTCATAATACCCCACGGCACCGACACGATGGGTTACACCGCCGCCGCGCTCTCGTTCATGTTGGAAGGCCTTTCGGGTCCGGTGGTCCTCGTGGGGGCGCAGAGGTCTTCGGACCGTCCGTCCTCCGATGCGTCGTCGAACCTCTTGGCCGCAGTCAGATTCTGCACCGCCGGAGGCAATGCGGGAGTGTTCGCCGTGATGCACGATTCTCCCGGAGACGACTCATTCGCGGTGCACACGGGAACAAGGGTCAGGAAGATGCACACCTCCAGACGCGACGCGTTCCGCAGCATCAACGCACCTCCCGTCGCCCGCATAGGCGCGGACGGCAGGATAGAACAGCCGCAGATCCCGGAGGCGCCGCCCGCAGGGAAGGTCGTCGTAAGGAGCGCGATGGAGAAGAACGCGGTCCTGCTTCAGTACTATCCGGGCATGTCTCCCGATCTGTTCGAAGACATAATCATGAAAAGCAAGGGGATCGTCATTTCGGGATCGGGCCTGGGGCACGTGAACGAGAACATGGTGCCTCTCATAAAGAAGGCATGCGGCAACGGCTCCGTCGTGGTGATAACCTCGCAGTGCCTGAACGGATCCACGAACCTGAATGTGTACAACACCGGAAGAGATATGCTGTCCGCAGGCGCGATATCCGTCGGAGACATGCTTCCGGAGACCGCATATGTCAAACTGATGTGGGCGCTGGCCAACACTGCGGACGCCGAAGAGGCAAAGAAGCTCATGAAGACGCCTCTCCGCTCGGAGACGGGAGACAGGAGGACTGTGGATGTCTGACGAGATGAAATGCGGCATCGAGATCCATCAGCAGCTGGAAACAGGAAAACTGTTCTGCTCCTGCGGCAGCGCGCTGTGCGAGACGGGAAAGGGCGCGTACTTCAGGAAGCTCAGGCCGACCACGGGCGAGACCGGGGAGATAGACCGGGCGGCGCTGGTGCAGTTCAAGAGAGGCATGGGGTTCAGATACCAATGCTGCGACGGAGTGTCATGCCTTGTGGAGCTTGACGAAGAGCCTCCTCACCCGGTCAACGAGTCCGCATTGGAGACGGCTCTCACGTACGCGTGCATGCTGAACGCCGACATTATTGATGAGATACAGTTCATGAGAAAGATCGTGGTGGACGGTTCGAACACGTCCGGATTCCAAAGGACGTCCCTGATATCCACCGGAGGGTCGGTCGAGGTCAACGGCAAGAACATCGGAATACTGTCGATATGCCTGGAAGAGGACGCGGCACGCAAGATGGAGACGAAAGGGGACGAGGTCACATACAGGCTCGATCGTCTCGGAATACCGCTGATAGAGGTGGCCACCGCGCCGGACATGACCACTCCCGAGGAGGTCATGGAGGTGGCGCTCAGACTCGGCACCCTTCTGAGGGCCACGAAGAAGGTGAAGCGCGGGATAGGAACGATCAGAGAGGACATAAACATATCAATTCCCGGAGGCGCACGCATAGAGATAAAGGGAGTTCAGGAGCTGAGAATGCTCCCCGATTTCGTGCGCAATGAGATAAACAGACAGAAGATGCTCCTGCGCATCAGGGGCATCCTCGCGGAGAGGGGGGTGCGGGAAACCCCATTCGAGCCTGTTGACGTCACGGAGGTCTTCAGGGACTGCCCCTCGAAGGTGATAAAAGGGGCGCTCGACGATAAAGGCAAAGTGATGGCGATACGCCTGAAGGGATTCTCGGGGGTCATGAACGGCGACGGCGGCACACTGAGGCTCGGATCGGAGATGGCGCAGTATGCCAGGACGAAAGGCGTCAAGGGCATATTCCACTCCGATGAACTTCCGAACTATGGCATAGAGCAGGGATACGTCGACTCCCTGAGGGATGCGCTGCTCCTTCCCCCCGGCGAAGCATTCGTCATATGCGCGGCGGCGGAGAAGAGGGCGACGGAAGCGCTCAGAGCGGCGGCGGAAAGGGCCAACGAGGCTTTGAAGGGCGTTCCGGAAGAGACGAGGGATCCGCAGCCCGACGGCACCACAAAATATTCGAGGCCTCTGCCGGGAGCCGCAAGGATGTATCCCGAGACCGACGTCCCGCCCGAGACCATAACGGAAGAGAGGCTGGAAAGGATACGTTCCGACCTGCCGGAGTTCCCGGAGCAGACGGAGGCGCGTCTTGTCGGGAAGTACGGCATAAACGGGCAGCAGGCAAGGCAGCTGGTGAGACAGAGCCGCGACGAACTGTTCTCCGGGATATCCGACGCATACGGGATGGCGGCCGTCGCCGCCACGACGTTCACGAGCACGTACGCCGAACTGGAGCGCGACGGGTTGGATCCGGACGGCGTGAGCGGTGCGGCGGTAATGGAGATGTTCTCCCTGCTGAAACAGGAACGGTTCTCGAAAGAGGCCGTGCCCGCGCTGCTCAGAGAGATGGCGTCAGGCGCCGGCGTCGAGGCCGCGATAAAGAAGCTCGGCCTCGAGTCTGTGGGTTCCGACGAGGCGGCGGGAATAATAGCCAAGATCGTGAAGGACAGGGAAGAGTTCGTCCGCGGCAAGGGCATGGACGCGGTCGGGCCGCTGATGGGCCCCGTGATGGGCGCGCTCAGA
>JAITQH010000056.1 GCA_031288985.1 Candidatus Methanoplasma sp.
AAGGCGACGTGCACGACATCGGCAAATCCATATGCTCGACCATGCTGCAGTGCGCAGGGTTTGACGTGCACGACCTCGGAAGAGATGTGCCGAAGAACGCTTTCATCGACGAGATCAAAGGCGGCTGCGGGTTCTGCGGAATGTCCGCACTGATGACCACCACAATGACTGTCCAGAGGGATGTCATCGAGATCCTGAAGAAAGACGGCATCCGCGACAAGGTCACCATAATGGTGGGCGGCGCGCCCGTCACTCAGGCATGGGCCGACAAGATCGGCGCGGACATCTACGGAGAGTCTGCAAGCGAGACCACCAGAAAAGCGAAGGTACGCTGAGAGGAGGAGTCGTCAATGACAGAATACTACACAAGGAGGGGCGACGGCAAAAGGGTCACCATGACCAAGGAAGCCATCGCCGAAGACATCCGCGCAGGAATCGCGGACGCCGTTGACATGGGCGGAGTTTCAGAACTCACCGTCAACGATATCGACAAGCTGATAGAGATCCTGATCGACAAGAACAGGGTCGTCGGCGTCGAAACCGGCAAAGAGGTCGTAGTCACCTACGACATCGGACAGCTGGACTTCACCGGAGACAACGGGAACAGCGGCAACGGAGTCGACGTCGGAAGACTGGAGTCAGCTCTTCTTCACGAGAGGGCCCTCGCCGCAGACACCTTCGAACTGGCCCACGCGGATTACAGCATAAAGCCGGTCAAGCCCGTCATATCCAACGAGATGCAGACGATGGAGGAGATCCAGAACGAGATCATCATTCCGTACTTCTACGGAGCGATGCCCAACATGGGGCTCTACTACTCTCCGGACGGACCTTACGGCAACCCCGCCGATCTGATGAGAGAGTTCAAGATCGAGGAGGCCATGTTCGCGGCTGAGGCCGCGGCAGAGCATCTCGCAAGGGACATAGAGTTCGTCTCCACCAGGCTTATAGCCGCAGGTTCCGACGGATTCAACTTCGACACCACCGCATCCGCAGGGGACGCCGACTTTGTCGGTACTCTGAAGGGAGTGGAGGCGCTCAGAAAAGCGTGCCCTGACGCGTACATCAACGTGGGAATGGCCGGAGAGTCCGTAATGGGCATCCACGGTTCCATAGAGTACAAAGGCCAGATCGCCGCCGGACTCTACCCCCACCAGCAGGTGAAGCTTGCCCAGCAGGCCGGCGCAGACGTGTTCGGACCTGTGGTCAACACCAACACGAGCAGAAGCCTCGCATGGAACCTCGGAAGGGCCGTGGCTTTCATCAAGGAGTCTGTGAAGACGTCCGAGATCCCCTGCCATGTCAACATGGGAATGGGCGTGGGCGGAATCCCGATGTGGGAGACGGCTCCGATAGACGCTGTTACAAGATGCAACAAGGCGATGGTGGAAGTCGCCGGCGTCGACGGTGTCTAGATCGGGGTGGGCGACACGGCCGGAATGGCCATCGCCCACTTCGTGGCATCCGGAATGGGCGGAATACGCTCTGCGGGAGACCTCGTGGCCAGAGTGGAATACGACAAGAATCTGAAGGTCGACAAGGCCAAAGAGTATGTCGCAAAGAAACTCGGCATATCCACCTTGGACATCGCTGACGAGCACATCATGAGAGACCTCAGAGAGGAACTCAAGATAGGCGTCATCACCGGCGTTCCGGGAGCTCCCCGCGGCATAGCCGCGAAAATGAACATAGAGAAGCTGTTGGGCATCAAGATCAACAGCTGCGAGAAGTTCAGAGAGCAGATAAGGTAAACAAACCTCAAACATCGGGCGGGGACGGGGATTTTCCCGCCCGATTCACTTTTTTGCAGAGGAGGCGAATTTAAATGTCAGACAATGAAACAGGCTTGGCTAGGTCAATAAGTTGGAAACAGGGCATGCTCATAGCTTTGGGCGTACCCATACTCATCCTCCCGTCGCTGTACGATGTGGCAGGCATCCTTTGGGCATTTTCCATCCTCATGTGGACGGTGTCGGTTCTGCAGGGGTTCCTGCAGAACACCGCCTACGGAGAAATGGTGACTGCGTTCCCGAAGGCCGCAGGCCTTCCGGGGTGCGCGCAGATCGTGTTCTCTCCGGAGAAAAGGACGTCGAGATATGACATCGGAAAACTGATAGGCGCGTTCTGCGCTTGGTCATACTGGTTCGCATGGACCCCCGTGGTGGCGATATTCACCATTCTTATGGGCGACTATCTGATGCAGCTGGTCGAAATAACCTTTGATCCCCTGATCGTGTATGTGGTGTTGGGCGTTCTCATCGTGGCCGCCATGACGCTCATAGGCTCCCGCGGGCTGTCGGGAGGAGCGGTGATAGGCCTTGTGCTCGCACTCGTGGCCATCGTCCCGCTCGTGGTGATACTCACGGCCGCTTTCGTCACGGGGACGTTCAACGTGAACAACATCTCCGGAGAGTTCCTTCCCCCGGGGTGGGGCGGCCCCATAGACATAGTGATGCTGTTCGGATGCTTCGCTCTGGCGCAATGGAGCGCCTGCGCGTGGGAGACCGCCGCAGTGTACGGACCGGAGTATAAAAAGCCGGGGACCGATGTCCCCAAGGCGCTGTTCTCCTGTGGGTTCATATGCCTTATACTGTACCTGTTCGTATCCACAGCCGTCTTCGGATCCCTTGGCATCACAGGCATTGAAGACGCAGGATATGCGACCCTCGTCCCGATAGCCAAGGCCGTGTTCGGCGATATGGGCGGGTCGATCGCTCTGATACTGCTCATGGCGGCGATGCTTCTGATCATTCAGACAGGCTTCCTCGGATCTTCGAGGACGCTGTACAGCATGGCTTCGGAAGGGAATCTTCCCAAGTTCATCGCCAAGGTCAACAAGAACGGCATGCCCGTCATAGGAATGGTGATCGTGAGCTTGGTCAATCTCGCCCTGATCTCGATCGGAAATCCCGTGGCCATACTGGCCGCGTCCGGCATAGCCTACTGTTTCGCGCAGATAATCGCTCTGGCCGCATACGTGAAGTCCAAGACCAACCCGCGCTTCAAGGATCTTCCCAGACCCTTCTCTGCGCCGCGCGGATGGAAATACGTGGCGGCGGCCGTGTGTCTGTACGAGGCGGCGGTGCTGCTCCCCTGTCTGGTGTATTGGAGCGCCGACGTGTACGGATCGCGGTCTGTTGTCATCGGCGCGATAATCCTGCTGGTGTTCATACCGATCTGGTTCGTCACTCAGGCGAAGGAGGCCGTCATGGATTCCGAGAGCGTTCCGGGCGGCACCGATCAGACGTATGACGCCGCGGCGGAATCCGAAACCCCAGGAAAACTGTGAACAAAGCAGGCGGCGTCTGCCGCCTGCCCCTTATTTCGACATTACGCGAAGCCCCCCTCCGAAGGCCGATCGGGGGCGGTTGCGTATGTCGTCATTTTTTTATTAGACATATAACGTATAATATCATATTTTTATATACAATCATATATCAATATAATGGTTTGATATTAGTATGTATTAAATATCATATCTTCATTAGGCATTGTTGCGATAGAAGAGAAATGGCGGTCAAAATAGATTCGGTTAATATATTGTTTTGTTTCTGACAACAGCCATTTGCGTTCATGAACTGCATATTTTAAATACAATCAACTCTGAGTTCTGTCCATTGTTCATAACTTTTAAATATGGTTAGTCGAATTCCAATTCGGTAGTCATAAGGACTATAGTCGATTCAAAGTGCGGCGACAGACATCTCTTAGGGGGGTACAAATGCCGTACGAGGGCTCTTTGCCCATATGGAGGGGGAGGCTGCGGCTTGACCGTTGCACAGTGAATCCTTCGTGGATCGACACAATATCGGAGGAAGTAAATGAAACCAAACCAGTATCCTGGGAAAAATATTCTGCAGGGCCTCAGTCTGGAGGTCTTCAGCGATGACGGCATCCAAAAGATCGACCGCGCCACAAGAGACGTTTTGTCCAACTACGGCGTCCAAGTATCGGACGCAGAGGGCCGCAAACTCTTCAAAGACGCCGGATGCGAGGTGGATGAATCCACGCATATGGTGAAGATCCCCGACTGGCTCGTGCGCAAGGCATTGGCAAGCGCTCCGTCCAAGTTCTACCTGTACGGAAGGGAAGAGAGCCGCACATTCGAACAAGAGCACAACGGCCGCGTCCATTACACCTGCTTCGGAACAGGCATCCAAGTATGCAATTACCTCGGCGGCGGAAAGTTCGAGACCCGCGACTCCAATGACGACGACCTTGCAAAATGCGCCAAATTGGTCGACTGGGCGGAGAACATAACATACTTCTCGCTCCCCGTGTCGGCAAGAGACTGGGCAGGGAACGGGGCGGAAGACGTCCACGAGATGATCACGTCTCTGAAGAACACCACAAAGCACTTCCACCACATCGACCCCGTCGGGGACAATGTTGATTTCTACTGGGAGATCCTGAAGGCCTACTACGGCGGAAACGAGAAGGAAGCCCGTGAGAAACCGCTCATGTCCATGCTCGTGTGCCCCACCAGCCCGTTGGAACTCAGCCACAATGCGGCCCAGGTCATAATCAAAGGAGCAAGATACGGAATACCCGTCAACGTTCTCAGCATGGCCATGTCCGGAGGCTCGTCCCCGGTGTTCCTTGCAGGAACGCTCGTCACGCACAACGCAGAGGTCCTGTCCGGCATCGTGCTCGCACAGATAGCCAAACCGGGTGCGAGGGTGTGGTACGGAAGCTCCACAACGACCTTCGACCTGAAACGCGGAACCGCGCCCGTCGGATCTCCTGAACTCGGAGTGATAAGCGCGGCTGTTGCAAAACTCGGACAGTACTACGGACTGCCCGTTTACGTGGCCGGCATGTAGACCGACGCCAAGGTGCCTGACTCCCAGGCCGCGCACGAGAAGACGATCACTTCGCTCCTTCCCGCGCTCGCCGGAGCCAACACGATCTACGGATCGGGCATGCTTGAGCTGGGCGTTACGTTCTCGATGGAACAACTGGTCATAGACAACGACATAATCGCGATGGAGAAGAAAGCCATGGAAGGCATCCCGATATCCGAGGAGACCCTCGCGGTGGATGCCATAAAGGCCATAGGCGTCGGCAACGATTTCATCGGACACCCCAGCACCATGGACAACATAGAGCTGGCATCCGACCCGCTGATATTCGACCGCTACATGATCGGCGACTGGAAGGCCGCAGGTTCAAAGAGCGCGGTGGACGTCGCCCACGACATCGTCGTGGACGTGATGAAGAACCACAAAGTGGCGCCCATACCGGCGGACAAACTGAAGAACATGGAGGACGTCGTCAAGAAAGCAGACGAGGCCTTCTTCAAGAGCAAGGAGTGATAACATGCCTATAGCAGATCTCGAAGCAAGAGCAAGAGAGGCCGTCATGAAATATGACGCGAAAGCCTCTGTACAGGTGGCCAACGAGGCCATCGCCGAGAAGGTCAACCTGGTTGACCTCATACAGAACGGATACACGAAAGGAATGACCGAGGTCGGAGACCTCTTCGAGCAGAAGAAGCTCTACCTCCCCCACATAATGGCCGCAGCCCAGGCGATGACCGCAGGGACCACAGTCCTCGCGCCTGAACTTGAGAGGACCGGCGCGAAGGTTGGGGACGGCCTCGGAACGTTCGCCATATGCACCATCGAAGGCGACATCCACTCCATAGGGAAGGATATCGTGGCGATAATGCTCAAGGTTGCCGGATTCAACGTCGTCAACCTCGGAAGGGACGTCCCGCTGAAGGACATCGTCGCCGCATGCAAGACACACAACCCCATCGGAGTCGGCACCTCCGCGCTCATGACCTCCACAATGGTCAACCAGAAGACCCTTGAGGAGCTGCTGCGCAAAGAGGGCATCCGCGACAAACTCATAACCAATGTCGGAGGGGCCCCCGTCACCCAGCAGTGGGCTGACGAGATCGGCGCCAGCGTTTACACGGAGAACGCATCCGACGCAGTGGCAAAGCTCACCAAAGCCGTAAAGGCCAAGTGATCGACGGACGGGTGCGCCCGCGCACCCGTCCCAAACATTTTACTGCAGGGGGAATCTGCATCCGTCAGCGCATGGAGCCGTCTCACTGTTCAGAGGAGGAGAATACAATGGATGTAAATGAAAAACGTAATGAAATAAACAAGCGGAGAGTGAAATACGGCTTTTTGATGGCTTTGTTCTGCGCCCTGTTCTGGGGAATATGGTATGTTCCCGGAACGTTCATCTGGAATTTTGATGTAGTGAACGAGTTCCAGGCGGTCATCGACGGAGTCGTCTTTGACGCAGACTACCTCGCCAGCAACAAGGCGTTCCTTGCCGCCGCAATATTGATCACAGGCCTGAATGCGGCGTTCGTAATGCTGTCGTATCTCATATGGAACCTGTATCTCGGAAAAGCGAAGTTCTCCGAGATGAAGAGAAGCATCGTTAAGCTGAGGGCGTGCACCAAATACTACCTTTTGGGCGCCATATGCGGAGGGCCCATCGCCATACTCGGATCGTTCATCGCGATGGGGTACATCGGCGGAGCGTTCGCCGCAGTGGCTGCGCTTGCCTATCCCGTCATAGGGACCGTGCTCTCATCGACCTGGCTCGGCCAGAAAGTGTCGAGGAGGGCCCTTGCAGGCATTCTCATCATAGTC
>JAITQH010000103.1 GCA_031288985.1 Candidatus Methanoplasma sp.
ATGAAATATGGACGAGCGGATCCTCTTCCGCCAACCCCATGTCCGCAAGCCTTTTGAGCGAGTCGGCGAGGCTCTTCTTCTCTCCCTCGGTGGATCGGGACAGGTTCCTGCTTCTCTTCAGATACACCGGCTGTTTGAATTTGGCAAACTCCGGGTCAGTGATCCAGTCCACCAATACTTTTGGATACCCTTCATTGTTTTCGTTCATATCCGCGATCCTTCTGAAAAGGCTTGAGGCCAATCCTTTGAGCACTTCGCGGGGGGCGTCCGCCATGTAGTCGGACACCTTGAACTCCGCCCATTTGTACGATCTCTGCCAGCGGACCTTGAACTCTTTGAACGCCGTGAATTCGGCGCTCACTCTGTCGAACCCGTGTTCCCCGCCCACTTCCTGAAACACCTCTCCAAGCATGTCGTCTGTTTCCATATTTTATCTCCTTGCGGCTTTTGCCGTCAAATGCATAATTTGGGAAATGGGGGAATAAAAGGGGAGTAATGCAGTTAATAGGTTAGCGGGGCGCCGCCGAACCCGCAAAGTATTCTATTCTGCACGACGATGGCGCGGCCATGCAGGAAGACCCCAAGGAACGCGAGATCGCAGACAGAATATTGGCATCGATAGAGGAGGCGTACGGATTCATACCGCTGGTCAACAAGGTGCTGTCCGAGCGCCCCGACAAGTTCATACCCATGGCCAATCTCGGAAAGGCCGTTCTCGAAGGCAGAGGGGAGCTTGACAGGAAGACGGGATATCTGGCGGCGATCGCGGCCTCCGCAGCGCTGGGCGGACAGCACTGCATCAGGGTCCAGATGAAGCATGCGGTGCAGGCCGGAGCTACAAAGGATGAGATCTTGGAGGTCATGCTGATCGGATCCTACATGTCCATGACCCGCAGCCAATCGTACGCGCTCAGAGCGTTCGAGGAGATGTTCGGAACGAAAGAAGAGCCGTGACCGCCGCCCGCAGGACGAACTGCGGAGGCTTTCCTGCGGCCCTGCGCCATGCGGCGGATCCGTATTAATCGAATATTTATACTGACGTTCCATTAAGGTTAAGCGATAAGCATGGTACAGATAACATCTGATGCAGAGAAATTCATCGGCGAGCTGCTGGAGAAGAACCAGAAGACAGGATACGGCATCAAGATCTACCTGGCCGGATTCGCATGCTCCGGCCCCCAGTTCGGAATGTCGTTCCAAGAGAAGTCAGGAGAAGGCGACAAGGTCGACAAGTCCTCATCCCTGTTTGACATGTTCTACGACAACGAGACCGAGGAAGCCCTCAAAGACTGCGTGATAGAGTTCATAGACGACCCCAACTTCGGGACGGGCCTCACGATACGCGACCCCAACTTCGGCGGCTGCTCCTCGTGCGGCGGCGGATGTCACTGACGCTCCGTTCGCTCCAAACTTTTTCAAGACATCATCACGAGCGGCTGACAGCATGAGCTTTGTTTCTCATCCAAAGATAGTCCCGAACCTTGTGGAGGAGAGGAGATATCAGACCGTTATGGCGTCCGGATGCCTCGCGGCCAACACCCTCCTCGTGCTCCCCACGGGTCTGGGTAAGACCGTGGTCGCGCTGTACGTCTCCGCAGAAGTTCTCAGCCGCGGAAAGAAGGTCCTCCTGCTTGCTCCAACCAAGCCGTTGGTCGATCAGCATTACGATTTCTTCTCAACCCATCTTCGGGACTCCCGGGTCGGCATCATGAACGGCAACATGCCCCCTGCGAAAAGGAGCAAAGCGATGGCCGACAACGATCTGATAGTCACCACCCCGCAGTCGATCTCGAACGACCTGGACAACGGAGTGTACGATCTCAGCGGGTTTGGATTGGTGATATACGACGAGGCGCATCGCGGCACCGGGAATTATGCCTATGTTATGGTGGCGGGGCACTGCGGCGGCATGCTCGCCCTCGGCCTGACGGCGTCTCCCGGCGGCGACATCGGTAAAGTGGAGGAGGTGTGCCGCAACCTGTCATTCAGAAGGATCGACGTAAGGACGGACGAGGATCCCGACGTGGCGCCGTACGTGCATGACACATACGTGAACAAGATCCCGGTGAACATGCCGCAGGAGATCCTGGAGGTCGTGTCGCCTCTGAAGAAGCTGTTGGACGATTATTTCCTGGAACTCAGAGGTCTGCACCTTGCGCAGCCGAACTGGCCGGTGTCCACGACGCACATGCTGTCCATAGGCGAGTCGCTGCAGCGCCGCCTCGGCAGAGGCGAGAGATCCATGACGGTGTACAGAGGGCTGACCGTGCAGTCGATATGCATGAAGATACTGCATGCCGTCGGCCTGGCGGAGACGCAAGGGATGACGCAGTTGCGCTCGTACATGGCGGGGCTCAACGCCGAGGCGGAGGAGCCCAAAGGGAACAAGGGAGGCAGGGAGCTGACGCTCAGGGAGGAATACCTTGCGGCGTGGAAGGCCGCGTCCGAGACCAGGGCGGAGCACCCGAAGGTGTCCAAGATCATGAGCCTCGTCAGCCAGTTGATCCACAACGACCCGGACTCCAAGGTGATGGTGTTCGCCCAATACCGCGACACATGCGACATACTGATATCCAAACTGTCGATGATCGAAGGGGCGAAAGTGGGAAAGCTCATAGGCCAGTCGAAAGGCGGCCTGAAACAGAAGGAGCAGATGGACGTGCTGGACAGGTTCAGGGCCGGAGAGTACAACATACTCGTCGCCACGTCCGTCGGAGAAGAGGGGCTGGACATCGCCAGCACCAATGCGGTCATATTCTACGAGCCGGTGCCGTCCGAGATAAGGACGATACAGAGAAGGGGCCGCACCGGGAGAAAGAACGACGGCGAGGTGTACGTCCTCATAGCGAAAGGGACCATGGACGAGGTCTTCGAGAACTCAAGCCGGAAGAAAGAGGATCTCATGCGCTCCCGTCTGGAGAAACTGAACTACGATCTTTCTTACGGCAACCCCCGCGTCGCGGACGCGGGGCAGATGAATCTAAACATATTCAAATGAGGACGATGAAAATGCTGTACTCCGAACTTGCAGACGTATTTGAAAGACTGGATGCGACGGGCAGCCGCATCGAGATGACGTCGATCCTTTCAGAATTCTTCAGAACGCTCGATCCCGAATCTCTGAGGAGCACGGTGTATCTTTCGCAGGGAAAGCTGCATCCGGACTATTTCCCGCAGGAGTTCGGCATGGCCGACAAGCTTGTGCTCAGGGCGGTGTCGATGGCTTCCGCAAAACCGTACGGGGAAGTGGAGAAGCTGTGGATAAAAGAAGGGGATCCCGGCACCGTGGCCGCGCTCCTGATCAAGGGCAGGGGGCAGATGACGCTGTTCTCCGAGCCTCTGACCCTTGAACGCGTAGTAAAAGGCCTGACGGCGATAGAGAGCACAGATGGAAGAGACTCTCAGGACAGAAAGATGAAGCAGCTCTTCCTTCTGCTCAGAGAGTCGGGGCCGGCGGAGTCGAAGTACCTCTGCCGCATCGTGACCGGGAGGATGAGAGTGGGCGCAGGCGCGATGACCCTGCTCGACGCCCTATCGGAGGCGTTCGCTTCAAGGGAAGATCGTCCGGAGGTCGAGAGGGCGTACAACATCACCTGCGACATCGGGCTCGTTGCCGAGACCGTGGCGTCAGGCGGGATAGACGCGATAAAGAACATGCATGTGTCGGTGGGCAGCCCCATAAAGGTCATGCTGGCCGAGCGTCTGCCTTCGATACCGCTGATCATGGAGAAGATGGGCGGGAAATGCGCCATGGAATTCAAATACGACGGCATAAGGCTGCAGGCGCACATAAGCAAAGATTCCGTCAGGCTCTATTCCAGGCGCCTGGAGGATCTGACGTCCAACTTCCCCGACGTGGCCTCCGAACTCAGGGCGCGCTGCAAGGCGGAAGAAGCGATCATAGAAGGCGAGTGCGTCGCCGTGGATCCGTCGACGGGAGCCATGCTTCCGTTCCAGACAGTCACGCACCGCAGGAAGAAGCACGGCATGGAGAAGGCGGTGGAGGATTACCCCGTGAGGATGTTCATGTTCGACATCCTGTTCATAGACGGGGCGGACATGACAACCTATCCTTTCGCAGACCGCCGGGACAGGCTCGCCCGGGCCTTCGAGACGTCTGAGAAGATAGGGCTGACCGAGATGGAGGTCATAGAGAGCCCCGAAGACGGCGAGGCGTTCTTCGCCAGGGCGCTGGCGGCCAAGAGCGAGGGCGTGATGGCCAAGTCCCTTTACCAAGAGTCGGTGTACCGCGCGGGATCCAGAGGATTCCTGTGGATAAAATACAAGAAAGACTACGAGGCCGCCCTGACGGATTCGTTCGACCTTGCGGTCGTGGGCGCGTTCCACGGCATGGGCAAGCGCGCGGGAAAGTACGGAGCGCTGCTGATGGCGGTGTTTGACCCCGAAACGGGGAAGTACGGCACCGTCTGCAAACTGGGCACAGGATTCGACGATGCGTTCCTGGACGGCCTTCCCGACATGATGAGCGGCCACCTGAGCAAAGGCCGCCCGGCCGACGTGGATGCTCAGATGGTTCCGGACATATGGTTCCGCCCCGCCGTGGTGTTGGAAGTGGTCGCCGCCGAGATCAGCCAGAGCCCCATACACACAGCGGCGTTCGGCATCGTCAAAGAGGGTGCGGGGCTGGGACTCAGGTTCCCAAGGTTCACGGGCCGCATCAGGACGGACAAAGGGCCTGACCAGTGCACCGCCGCCGCAGAGCTTGCGGAGATGTATTGGGCTCAGGAGGCCACGGACGGGCCGGACCCCTGAGCCGGGAACCTCACTCTTCCTGATTTCTTTTCTTCTTGCGGTCGAGGTATTCGAAGAACACGAAGGATACGACCGCCGTGGCGCCGAATATTCCCAATATGACCCAAATGAAGGACAGGCCCAGCCCTCCGCCCGTGTCAGGCTTGTTTATCAGTTCGAATTCTGCGATGAACGTCATCGGACTGTTGACGGTGATCGTCCTTTCCCACTGTTTGGACCCGTCAGACCACTTCACGAACTGATAGTCCTTGTGCGCGATCCCGCGTATGGTCACCTCGGATCCCAGAAAAAAATCAGCTTTTCCGCTGAACAGCTGGTTATCGCAGATGACTTCGGTGAAACCTCCGACATCTCCCTTCACTCTGACGTCGACCTCATATTTCGGTATTGCTTTGAACTCGGCAGTGTACTCAAAGGTTCTTGTCTGATTCGGAAGCGTAATCCATCTCGATGCCCCTTTCGGGCCGTCCTGCCAACCGAGGAATTCATAACCCTCATAGGCCGAGGCGGTGATTTGGACATGCGCTCCATAATCGTATTCGCCTCTGCCGGTCACTCTTCCGGCGCCGTCCGGCGACGTGCTGAGCACGACTGTGACTTTTCCCGGAGTTGCGTCGCTTGATTCAGGCATCACCGGAACCGCGGACACCGCCAACAGGGCTATCGAGAACACGGCAACGAACATTACAAATGCTTTACTTGGATTCTTAGGGCGGGCGATCACGTATATCAATAACTCCAAATGCCATCCCCGAACCCCCTTCTGACATCACACGAATACAGAATCTTGTATTTTATCGTGATGGTTCGCTTCAGCCCCATGCTCAGGGCCGCACCCCCGCTTCGCGTGATGCGGGCGGCCCTGCGAGAGCGTTTGACGGAGTTCGTGCATAAAACGGAGTTTCGGATCAATTTCCGAACACAGCCCGCATCCCGCGAAAGGTTTAAAGCAGAAACGCTGTTTGGGACGACATGAGGACATATTTGGCTGAGCAAAGCAAGAACTCTATAACGCTCGGGTTCAAAGACGCGAATCTCACGCTCATTACTCCGCTTATAGCCGCCCTGAACGACGATGCCGACGTCACGACGGTCAGACTCATCGACCAGCACCCGGAACTTTGCGACATCCGGCTTTTCGTGCAGGTCAAGAAGGGGAAGCCTGCGGCCGTCGTCGAAAAAGCGTCGAAGGCAGTGGCAAGCTATTATTCCTCAGTGAAGAAATGACCTCTTACCGCAAATGCGAAACCGCGGAAGCCGATGTCGGGATGCTTTATTATCTCAGCTCTTCCGACGGCACCGGCGGAAGGCTGAAGACAGATCCCGAAGATTTCATCGTTGACGAGGTGTCCGTCCGCCCCGAGGCGAAAGAGGGCGGCAAGTTCGTCATCGCCGACGTCACCAGCAGGAACTGGGAGACGAACCGTCTTGTCAGGCTGCTCTCCCGCGAACTCGGCATATCGAGAGAGAAGATCGGGTTCGCAGGCACCAAGGACAAGCGCGGCGTCACCACGCAGCTCATGTCGTTCGAGTGTCCGATGGAAAACATGTCGAGGATCGATCTCAAGGACGTCGAAGTGAAGGACGCATACGTGGGAAGAAGAGGCATACAGATAGGCGATCTGATCGGCAATTCTTTCGGCATCAGGGTGCGCGACTGTTCGGCGCCGGCCGAGAACACGAAAGACATCTTGGACTCGGTGCACGCCGACATACAGGAAGCGGGAGGTTTTCCCAATTATTTCGGAGTTCAGAGGTTCGGCGTGATCCGTCCCGTGACGCATAAAGTGGGAGAACTGCTCGTCCGCGGGAAGACGGAGGAGGCCGTACGGTGTTATCTGTCGGCGCCTTCGGAGTTCGAGAACGAAGAAGTGACGGCCATAAGAAACGAGCTTGCCGCATGCGACGACTGGAACGGCATAGCGGAAAAGATGCCGAATTCGCTGTCATTCGAAAAGACATTGGTATATCATCTTGCAGAATCGCCCGGAGATTGGACGGGCGCCATCGGCAGCATGCCCAAGAACCTTCAGATGATGTTCGTGCATGCCTACCAGTCCCTTCTCTTCAACAGGATGCTCAGCGAACGCATCCGCAGAGGCATCCCGCTGAACCTGCCGGTGATCGGAGATGTGGTCATACCTTTGGACAGGGACGGAATACCCTCCCACGAAAGCCCGGTGACCGCAAATATGAACAATCTCGACCTCGTCGCAAGGCAGGTGCGTTCCAAGAGGGCATACGTCACGGCATCGCTCTTCGGAAGCGACGGCACATCCTCGGAGGGGGAGCCGGGAGAGATCGAAAGAGGGGTCATTGAAAAGGAAGGCGTCTCGGAAGAGGACTTCATGATCCCGGGGCTTTCCCACTGCAGCTCCAAGGGGAGCAGAAGGGAGATCGTCTGCCCGGTCAAAGATCTGTCATACGCAACGGACGACGACGGCTACACAGCATCCTTTACGCTTCCGAAGGGCAACTACGCCACATGCCTGATGAGAGAGTTCATGAAGTCCGAGATGAACAGATACTGAAGGCCTCAGCGGTCGCGTATGAGCTTGGCCGCATATGCGCCGACGTGCAGTCTTTTTGATATATCCGTCATTTTCGTGTTCTTTCCGACGCCCTCTGCGGCGGCCCGCACATCTGCGCTCAGCGCGTTTCTGTCCAGATCGGAGTTCATCACTTTGTACATGTAAGCGACAAGGCGTTTCGCCTCGTCGGCGTCCCGGGATCCGCCTGCGACGTAGGCGCATTGCAGCGGCACGACAGGATCGGTTTCGGGGTCGCACGCATCTTTGGAGAGCAGGTTCATCGACAGCTTCTCCATTCTTTCGAACTCCTGAGACCCGATATCGACATCGCCGTATTCATCTATGCAGGACAGATATTCGCTCACCGCCGCCGCGGCGGTTTCGTCCATGTCCAGTGATTCCAACAGGTCGTGGTCGTCAAGAGGCACTTTGGCAACGAACGCGCGCCTCATCAGCCTTTCCGCGGATCTCTTCACGGCATCCGGCGCCTTCTTGCGGTACGCAGG